>JBQTJO010000224.1:0-11655 GCA_052387015.1 Gemmatimonadota bacterium | reverse complement strand
TGTAAACCTGTGATTCGAGCAAAACGGTTGGACAGCGGGTTTACAGCATTAATGCTGTAAATCGCCATGGTCCCGCCAGCCCACACCGCTCCCCTCCCAGCCGGCAACCCGGAAGTAGCGGAACTTCATGCCTGCCGCTAAGTTATCAAGTCTTTTGGTTATAATAACCTACAGGAGATCGAGCCAATGAAGAAAACCGTCGCGTTCGCCCTGCTGGCTGCGACGCTGGCACCCAGCACCGCGTGCGACAGCTTCGGCCAGGCAATGACGTCGCATCAGGACGTACTCGCGCGCGCCGCCGGCCACGAGCTTTCGGTCGATAAGGCCGCCGGCCTGTTCGCGCTCAATCCGCAGATTCCGCCGCAGCCCGACGTCGTCAACGCCATTGCGAACCTGTGGATCGATTACACGCTGCTCGCCACCGCCGTCTCCAAGGATTCGACGCTCAACGCGGTCAATCTCGATCCGATCATCGAGCCGTACGTCGAGCAGGAGATCGTCTGGCGTTTGCGCGAGAAGGTCATCCAGGTGGACACCGCGCTGACCGATCCGCAGCTGCGCGAGATGCTCGAGAAGGAAGGCCTCGGCATGCAGGTCAAGGCGCGTCACATCCTGCTGCGCCTGCCGGCCGACGCGACGCCCGCCCAGCGCGACAGCGTGATGAAGCTCGCGGGCGAGCTGAAGCAGCGCGCTGCGGGCGGCGAGGATTTCGCCGCGCTCGCGAGCCGCTACAGCCAGGAGCCGGGCGCCGACAAGAGCGGTGGTGATCTCGGCTTCTTCGGCAAGGGGCAGATGGTTGCGCCCTTCGAGACGGCTGCGTTCGCGCTCCAGCCCGGTCAGATCAGTGATCCGGTCGAGACGCCTTTCGGCATTCACGTCATCAAGGTCGAAGACCGGAAGCTTCAGAGCTTCGAGGAGCTGAAAGGCCAGTTCCGCGAGCAGCTGAAGAGCAAGATGGTGCAGGACGCGGAGCAGAACTACGTGGCCGCGCTGACGGACACTATGGACATCGAGAATCAGCCCGGCGCGTTCGAAGCGATGAAGGACCTGGCCGGCAAGAACTCGCTCGACCTGAGCCGCCGCGCGTCGCGCCGGAAACTGGTCGAATACAGGGGTGGTGAGGTCACGCTCGGCGAGTACGCTCGCTTCCTGCAGCGCCTGCAGCCAGAGCAGCGCGGCATGATCACGACCCAGACGGACGAGAACCTGGAGCACCTGCTGGGCGGGCTCGCCCGCAACGAGATTCTGGTCGCGGAAGCCGGGCGGCTCGGGCTCGAGGTGCCGAAGCAGCAGGTCGACTCCGTGCGCAACGAGATCCGCAACCAGCTGCGCTCGGCGATTCGCGAGGCGGAGCTGCAAAATATCAAGCCGCAGGAAGGCGAGTCCATGGATGAGGCCATCGAGCGCCGCGTGATGGCGCTGCTCGAGGGCAACATCAAGGGCGAGCGCTCGGTGATTCCGCTCGGGGCGATCTCGTACTCGCTGCGCGATCAGTACAACGCCCAGATCTTCGAGCGCGGCGTCACGGAAACCGTGCAGAAGGCCGAGCAGCTGCGCGCGCAGGCGGCTCCGGGTCAGGGTGGTCTGGTGCCGCCGGGCGGCGCACCGGCTCCGCAGCCGCAACCGCAGCAGCCGCCTACGACCACGCGGTAGGAACCCGCGTTGAACCATGGGTATAAAGGATGGGTATAATGCGTCGTTCGCTTCTTCTTTCTCTTGCTCTCGTGTTGGCCGCGACGCCGCTCTTCGCGCAACAGCCGTCCGCGCCCGGCGAGCTGGCCGATCGCATCGTCGCCGTGGTCGGTGACAGCATCATCCTCAAGAGCGATGTCGATCTCGAGCTGCTGCAGATGCGGCAGGCCAATCAGCCGATCACCGACTCGGTGCAGACGTTCAAAGCGATCGTCGAGCGCAGAGTCGGCGAGCTGATTCTGCTGCAGGCCGCGGCGCGGGATACGACCATCAAGCTGGCGGACGATCAGATCACTGCCGAGGTAAACCGGGAGCTGGACGGACGACGTCGTCAATTCGGCAGTGAAGCTGCGTTCCAGGCGGCGCTCGCGCAGGCCCGCATGACGCTGGATGAATTGCGGCGCGATGTCACCCAGGAAGTGCGCGGCCGTATCCTGCTGCGCGAGTACATGGCGAAGATGTCGCGCGACCGGCTTCCGCCAGCCGTCACCGACGCCGACATTCGCGAATATTTCGAGGCCAACCAGGCCTCCTTCAACCAGCGGCCCGCGTCCATCTCGTTCGAGCAGATCGTGATCGCGCCCAAGGCATCGGACACCGCGCGCGCGAGCGCGCGCGCGCAGGCCGAGGAAGCGTGGCGCAAGCTGCGCGAGGGCGCCGATTTCGAAACCATCGCGAAGCAGTACTCGGACGATCCGGCTACCAAGGACCGCGGCGGCGATCTCGGCTGGTTCCGCAGCGGCACCATGGTACGCGAGTTCGACCAGGTCGCGTTTTCACTCCGGCCGGGCGAGATCAGCGGCATTGTCGAGACCACCTTCGGCTTCCACATCATCAAGCTGGAGAAGACGCGCGGCGCCGAGCGCCAGGCGCGCCACATTCTGGTGATTCCGACCGTGACCGCGGATGATGCGGAGCGCATGCGCTCCTACGCGGACGAGATCGCGGCCAAAGTGCGGGCGGGTGCCGATTTCGATTCGCTGACCAAGGCGGTCGGTGACCCGAACGAGCAGGCGCGCGTCGGCCCATTCCCGACGCAGCGACTGCCGGCGCCGTACAATACCGCGCTCGGCGCGGCAAGTGTCGGCCAGGTGGTCGGTCCGATCGAGCTGCCGGGCGCCGCGGGCGCCTCGAAGTTCGCGATCGTCAGGGTCACCGCTGTGCGCGAGGCGGGTGCGTTCTCGCTGGACGATCCGGCGTTCCGTGAAGATCTGCGGGAGACGCTGGCGCAGAACACAATGGTCGAGGAGCTGATCCGCGATCTTCGCCGGAGCACGCTCGTCGAATACAGATTCGAAGACTAACGAGACGTGAGGGGTGAGCGGGTTCGTCTCGCCATCAGCCTCGGCGATCCGCGCGGCATAGGTCCCGAGGTCGCGGCCGCCGCGACGCGCGCGATCACGCAGGCAGGCTCGCCGGTCTCGTTCGTCTTCGTGGGTCCGGCCGGGACCGGCGATTACGAAGGGGAGTTCAGCGCGATCGGCGACTGGCATGCCGGTGACGACGTCGCGGCCGCCGGCCGGCTCGCCGGCCTCGCCATCGATCGCGCGGTCGCGCTCGCGCTGGCCGGTGACGTCAACGGCATCGTCACCGCACCCATCGACAAGTACGCACTGCACGCCGGCGGCTACGACTTTCCCGGTCATACGGAGCTGCTCGCTGAGCGCGCAGGCGGCCGGCCGGTCGCGATGATGATGGCGGCCGAGCAGACGCTGCTGGGCGGACCGCTGCGAGTCGTGCTTGCGACGACGCACCTTCCGCTGTCCGGTGTGCCCGCCGCGCTCACGACCGAGCTGCTGGTCGAGCAGGCCCTGCTCACGCACGAGGCGCTGCGCTGCAGCTGGCAGATTGGCGCACCGCGCATCGCGCTGTGCGCGCTCAACCCGCACGCATCGGATGGCGGCCTGTTCGGCGATGAAGAGAGCCGCATCATGCAGCCGGCGCGCGAGCAACTGGCGCAATCGGGTGTCGATGTCGCGGGGCCGCTGGCGGCGGATACCGTCTTCGTGCGCACCGCACGCGGCGAATTCGACGCCGTGATCGCGCCGTATCATGACGTCGGCATGGCGGCGTTCAAGACCGCCGCCTTCGGGCAGGGCGTCAACGTCACGCTCGGGCTGCCGTTCGTGCGCACGTCGCCGGACCATGGCACCGCCATCGATATTGCAGGAACGGGTGCGGCGGATCCATCCTCTATGGAGGAAGCCATTCGCCTCGCCATCAAGCTGATAACCCGGAAAGCAGCGACCGCACGGGAATGATTCTGGTCAGTCACGTATTCAAGGAATACCCGAGATCGGGAACCGCCCTGAACGACGTATCGTTCACGCTGACCAAGGGCGAGTTCTGTTTTCTGACCGGGCACAGCGGCGCGGGCAAATCCACCCTGCTGCGGCTCATCCACATGGCCGACAAGCCGACGCGCGGCGAAGTCAGGGTGAGCGGCTATTCGTCCTCGCGGATCCGGCAGCGCGAGGTCGCACTGCTGCGGCGCAAGATCGGCTACGTCTTCCAGGACTTCCGGCTGCTCGCCAACCGCACGGCGGCCGACAACGTGGCATTCGCGCTCGAGGTCACGGGCGCGCGCCAGGCGGTCATTCGCTCCAAGGTCAACAAGCTGCTGGCGATGGTGGGGCTCGCGTCCAAAGCGGAGGCGTACCCACGCGAATTGTCTGGCGGCGAGCAGCAGCGCGTCGCGATCGCGCGCGCGCTCGTGCACGATCCGCTGGTGCTGCTGGCGGATGAGCCGACCGGCAATCTCGACGAGCGCTCGGCGCGCGGCATCTTCGACCTGTTCCGCAGCATCAACACGACCGGCACCGCCGTCCTGCTCGCCACTCACAACCTCGACCTGGTGCGAGGCAGCCCGAGCTTTCGCGTGATCGAAATGGATCACGGCGCCATCGTCTACGACTCCGCGCCGGAGACCTGATATGTATGCATTGAAGGAAGCGATGGTCGCTTTCCGCCGCGCGCCGCTGCTGACCACCCTGTCCGCGACCATGATCGCGCTGTCGCTGCTGGTAGTCGGGCTGTTCGGCATCGCGGCATTCAACATCCGGCGCGTGCTCGAGCGCGTCGAGTCGCGCGTGGAAGTCGTCGCCTACATTCGTGACGACGCGAACATCGAGGCGGTGCGCATCGCGCAGAGCGAGACCGAGAAGCTGCCCGAGGTGCGCGAGACGCGCTACATCTCGCGCGCGCAGGCGCTGGAGATCGCGAAGCAGGAGCTGCCGGAGTTCGCGAACCTGTTCGGCGGACTCGAGAACAATCCGCTGCCCGCATCGCTCGAGATCGCGCTCGTGCCGGGACAGCACGGGCCGGAAGCGGTCAAAGACGTAGCCGACCGCATCGGGGCGTATCCCTTCGTCGAAGACGTCCGGTACGGTAAGGAGTGGCTGGACAAGGTCTATCTGCTGCGCCGCGTCGCGGGCGCCGCGACGCTCGTGCTGGGCGGCGCGTTCGCCCTGGTCGCCGCGCTCATCATCGGCACGGCGGTCCGCATGGCGATCTTCGCGCGGCGCGATGAGATTGCGATCATGCGCCTGGTCGGCGCGACCGATGCCTTCGTGCGCCGCCCCTTCATCTTCGAAGGCCTCTTCACCGGTCTGGCCGGCGCCGTGCTCGCGTTGATGCTGACGCGCGTCATCTTCGGCGCGCTCTCGCGTTCGCTCTTCCAGCTCGAATGGCTGCCGGACCTGTGGGTGCTCGGCATCGTGCTCGCCGGTACGCTGCTGGGCGCGGCGGCGAGCAGCGTCGCGGTCCGGCGGCATCTCAGGGAGATATGAGTTTTTTACGGACGTTGACGTTCACGTTCACGTTCACGTGTACGTGGACGGCTTTTGCTGCGGCGCAGAATACCGCAAGCGAACTGCGGGAGAGTCAGCTCCGGCTGGAGCGCATCCGGCAGGAGAAGCTCGAGCTGCAGCGCGAGCTGGACCAGCTCAAGTCGCGCGTGCGGGACGCGTCGCGCGAAGCCGCGAACGTCAAGAAGCAGCGCGCCGCATCGGCCAGCGCGCTGCGCGAGCTGGATTATCAGGCCGATGTCATCTATGCGGACGTCGAAAACACGACCCGCCAGCTCGCGCTGACGCACGCGCAGCTGCGCGAGCGCAATGCCGCGATGCACGAGCGGCTGCGCTCCGTCTACAAGATGGGCAAGCTGCACACGGTCAAAGTCCTGCTCTCGGCCGAAAACTTCGGCGACCTGCTCAGCCGCTACAAATACCTGCACCTCATCACCGTCAACGACCAGCTGATGGTGACGGAGGTCGCGCACCTTCAGAAGCAGCTCGAGCAGCAGGAACTGGAGCTGAAGCAGAGTCTCGCGCAGCTCGAGTCGTTGCGGCAGGAGAAACAGGAGGAAGTGCGCCAGCTCGAGCGGCTCGAGGGGCGGCAGGTGCGCACTCTCGCGCAGTTCAGGGAGCGGGAGCGCGCCACGTCGGGCAAGCTGGAGCAGCTGCTCAAGGATGAAGCGCGCATTGCGGGCGTGATCACCGATCTGGAGCGGCGCCGCATGGAAGAGGAGCGGCGCGGGGTGCGCACTGCTACCAAGGCGAGCATCAGCACGCGCGATCTCGGCGCGCTCGACTGGCCGGTGGAAGGCGAGCTGGTCTTCCGATTCGGACCGGAAACGAAGCCGAACGGCGTCGTCCTGCGCTACAACGGCATCGGCATCGCGGCACCGGCGGGGAGCATCGTCAAAGCGGTGGAAGCGGGCACGGTCGAAATCGCCGGGCCGCTCGAGGGCTACGGTCCGTCCGTCGTGGTCGGACACGGCGGCGGCTACTACACACTCTACCTGAGACTCCGCACCGTCGCCGTGAAGGCCGGCCAGGACATCACCGCCGGTCAGGTGATCGGCACGGTCGGCGGCGAAGCGACGCCGGAGGGACCGCATCTCGAATTCCAGGTGCGCACCCCATCCGCGAGCGGCGCGCCCAGCGCGGTCGATCCGCTGAACTGGCTGCGCGCGCGCGCCGGCCCGAGATGACCGTACTGCCCGAGCTGATCGATCACGAGAGCACGCGCGCCGCTTTCGCGGCCGCGCTTCGCAGCAATCAGCTTCCGGGCTCACTCCTCATCCACGGTCCGGTCGGCATCGGCAAGCAGCGGCTTGCGCTCTGGCTCGCGCAGCGGCTGCTGTGCAAACAGCCTGGTGACATCGAGCCGTGCGGCACCTGCGTACCCTGCAAAGCGGTGCTGCGGCTCCAGCATCCCGATGTTCACTGGTTCTTCCCAATACCGCGGCCCAAGGTGTCGGGTGGTGCGGACCGCATGGCGGACGCGCTGGAGGAAGCGCGCGCCGAGCTGCTCGAGGAACGGCGCGCCCATCCTTTCCGCGCGACCGCACTGAGCGAAGCGTCCGGCATCTACGTGGCGCACATCCAGACGCTGCGCCGCTTCGCCACCGCGCGGCCGGCGATGGGCTCGCGCAAGATCTTCGTCGTCGGGGATGCGGAAGCGCTGGTGCCGCAGGAGGCGAGTCCCGAAGCCGCCAACGCGCTGCTCAAGATTCTCGAAGAGCCGCCCGCCGATACCACCTTCATCCTGACCGCCGCCGATCCCGACGCCCTGCTGCCGACCATCCGCTCCCGCGTACTGCCGGTGCGCGTGCGACCGCTGCCGATCGCGACCGTTCAGCAGGTCCTGGTCGAGAGCATCGGTGCCGATGCGAAGCGCGCAAAACTGGCCGCGCAGCTCTCAGAGGGATCGATCGGGCGCGCGCTGGCTTTCCTCCCCGCCGAGGATGAGGCCGGTGCGCTCGAGACCGTGCGCCAGCACGCGCGCGAGCTGCTCGAAGCGGCCGCCGCCGGCCCGCCAACCGGGCGTCTCGCAGCCGCGCACGCGCTCTCACCGGCCGGCGCGCGCGGCGCATTCCTGGACCTGCTCGACTTTCTCTCCATCTGGGTCCGCGATCTGGCGGCCGCGGCCGAGGGCGCCGAGGACCTGATCGTCAACGCCGACGCGCGTACACGACTTTCGGAACTCGCCCGCCAGCTTCCGGGCGCCTCGACCGGCGCGGCGGAGGCGCTGCGGGCCATCGAGCACGCCCGCGGCCTGACCACGTTCAACATCAATCCCCAACTCGCTTTAGCCTCCTTGTTGCAGAAAATCGGCGCGGTTATAAGGCATTAAACGGATGCGAAACCCGACCCGAAAGGCTAGAGGCGTCACGGGTTCGGGATTATCTTCGGACCGGTGAAACGGCTCACCCATATGGACGAGGCAGGGCGCCCCACGATGGTGGATGTGGGCGACAAGGCGGAGACCGACCGGATCGCGGAGGCGGTCGGGATCCTGGTCACCGCGGCCGAGACCATAGCTGCACTGGAACGGGGAGAGGCGCCCAAGGGCGACCCGCTGGTGGTCGCCCGGATTGCCGGAATCCAGGCGGCGAAGCGGACGGCGGAGCTGATTCCGCTTTGCCACCAGTTGCCATTGACGCGCGTCGATGTCCGGCTGGATATAGACCCCGCGCTGCCGGGAGTGCGCGCCCATGCGGAAGCCCGGGTGGTGGCACGCACCGGCGTCGAGATGGAAGCCCTGACCGCGGTGACGGTGGCGCTTCTGACGTTGTACGACATGCTCAAGGCTATCGACCGCGATATGCGGATCGAAGGTGTGAGACTAACCCGCAAATCGGGCGGCCGCAGTGGTGACTATGTCGCGGCCGACCGGGACACGAGTGAGTCATGAACGCAGCAGCACGGAAGCGAGAAGAGCGAGGCGAGCAGGTGCGCGAGATTTCGGTGCGCGTGCTCGACACGCGGCATCAGAAGCGCAACGGCCATTCACGCTGGGAGCACGAGCACGCGCCCAGCCGAAACGACCGTCGCACCAACTCGCCGGTCGTAGTCCAGTGGGAGCGGGAGAACCGCTCCGCGATCGAGAAGGTCCTGGATCAGGCGTGGCAGCAGGCGCGGCGCAGCTGGCGCACGCTGGCGCTGCTCGCGTTTGCGTTCACGCTGGGAATGGCGATCGCGTCGGGCCCGCAATCGGCGGCCACGAATCTGCGGCTGCGCGAGCGGCTGCGCGTTGCAAGCAATCTGCTGACCGCGCGTGAAGGCGAGCTGGAGCTGACAAAGCTCGAGCTGGCACGCCTGAACATCGTGATCGAGAACTCACGCCGGTACCGGATTCCGGCGGACCTCTCCGCGAAGATCTACGATATCGCGCTGGCCGAAGGCATCGATCCGAAGGTGGCGTACAGCCTGGTGGACGTCGAGAGCGATTTCTCGCACAAGGCGATCAGCCCGGTCGGCGCGCTCGGGCTCACGCAGCTGATGCCGAACACGGCGAAGTTCTTCGAGCCGAACATCAGCCGCGCCGACCTGTTCGATCCGGACACCAACCTGCGCATCGGCTTCCGTTTCCTCAAGGAACTGATCGCGAAGTACAACGGCGACGTCGACCTCGCGCTGCACGCGTACAATCGCGGGCCGGGCGTTGTCGATCGCGTCGTGTCGAAGGGCGGAAATCCGGCGAACGGGTATGCGGATATGGTGATGCGGGGAGCGAGCCAGTAGGGGTGGAGGGGAGTAGGGGAGTTCGGATTAGAACTTCGGATTCGAAAACCGGATTTGAACTTCGGATTAGAACACCGGAATAGAAAACCGGATTAGAACTTCGGACTCGAACACCGGAAACAAAGAAATGCGGACTGGCACACCCCCCCGGGGCTCCAGTCCGCATTTCTAATTCGATATTATCCGATTTTCGAATTCGATTTTCGAATCCGATTTTCGAATTCGATTTTCGAATCCGGTTTTCGAATTCGATTTTCGAATCCGGTTTTCTAATCCGGTTTTCTAATCCGGTTTTCTATTCCGGTTCTCGACTCTCCCCTACACCCCTACTCCCCTCCCCCTCAGCTGACCCGCAGCTTCTGCCCCGGCCGGAGCAGGCTCCCCCGCAGCCCGTTCAGCCGCTTCAGCTTCGAAACGCTCGTGTCGAAGCGCTGCGCGATCACCGACAGATTGTCGCCGCGGCGTACCTTGTAGTACTTGCGCGCGGCCTTCTCCTTCGCTTCCGCGAGACGCACCGCCTTCAGCTCGTCCGGGAAGTTCGCCGCGAAGCGCGCCGCCGTGCCGTCCGGCACGCGCACGGTCCAGCTACGAGCCGGCGGCGTGCGATCGCGCACCAGCTCCGGGTTCAGCTCCTCGATGGCGTCCGTTTCGACGCCCACCGACTTCGCCACAACCGACAGCGAGACGTTCTGCGGCACGCGCACGATCCCGTAGGAAAGCGGCGCCTGATAGTCGACGTCGTCAAAGCCGTACTTCTGCGGCTCCTTGCCGATGTGGCCGGCCGCCAGCATGAGCGGCACGTAGTTGCGCGTCTCGCGCGGCAGGCGCGCTGCGATCTTCCAGAAATCGGCATCCGTGCCGCGCTCGCTGCCGGTCACCTGGCGCATGATGCGCCCGACCCGGTTCTCGCCCGTGTTGTACGCCGCCGCCGCGAGATACCAGCTGCCAAAGCGGTCGTGCAGCTCGGTCAGATAGTCCAGCGCCGCGTGCGTCGCCTTGACCGGATCGCGCCGCTCGTCCACATAGCTGGAGACCTCGAGCCCGTAACGACGCCCGGTCTCCGCAATGAACTGCCACAGACCGACCGCGGCCGCGCGCGACTTCGCGTTGGGCGCAAAGCCGCTCTCGATGAATGCCAGGTAGATGAGGTCCTCCGGCATGCCGCGCTTGCGCAGCTCGGCCAGGATCATCGGCGTGTACTTCCCGGAGCGCTCCAGCCACAGCTCGGTCTTCTCCGAATTTCGCCCCTTCAGGAAGTCGATCCACTCATCGACCTCGTCGTTGCGCGTGACCGGCAGATCCCAGCTCACCACGCCTGCCTTCGACGTCGTCGCCGCGACCACCTCGTCCATCGGCGCAGCATCCCGGGCCGCCTCGTTAAAGGACACGGATGCCGCGAGCGAAGCGCTCAGCAGGAGCGCGCCCGTAAACAGCGCAACCGCATTCTGGCGCGTCATGATGCCGCGATTCTTCTGCGTCATGGCTACTTCCTTCCCTTGTCCCAATGAAAAGCAGACGGCCCGTCCGGTAATGCAGGGCGGGCCGCCTTTTTTCAAGATTCTTAACTGCTTGCCAAGAAATAATATAGCCTATTTGGGCGAGCCATTCAACCGTTGTGTACACCAGCTCAGGTACGCTCTGCACATGAACCGCCAGAGCCCGACGGCGGCTGCGCGATGGCGCACGCGCCAAGAGAAATCGCGAGGGCGGCGAGCAGTGCGTGCCGCACTACTCTCGCACGCTGAGATAGTTGCCGAGGAGACGGTTGAGAGCGTTCAGCACCGCGACCGCGGCGGCGCGGCGCGGGTTCCCCGCGGCCGAGACGCTGCCGAGCAGGCGCTGCGGCGCATCACCGGAACGGTAGAGCGCGACGACCATCAGCTCGGCATCGAACGCCTTCACCTGCTTCACGCCGACGAGCTTGATGTGCAGGTCCTCGCCCAGCACGCGCTCGAGTGCTTTGAGCGATGCGGCCGCGGCTGTGCGCAGCTCGATCAGCTCGCCGCTTTCACCTACCGCTTCACCGCTGGTCGCGACGCCGTTCCACTCGAGCGTCACGCGGATGCGAACGTGATTGTGCTCAATGATGCGATCGACGCCGGCGAAACGCACGCGACGGCGCGCGGCCAGATCAGTGAGCAGCTCGACTTTTACGGCGCCAAGGTCGAGGCCCGCGGCCGCAGTCGCGGCATCGATCTGTGGATTGAGCGCGGAAGAGTTCGCATCAGGAGAGCAATGGATCAGCAGGCTGCCGGTCGCTTCATCGACGACGACCCGCTCGATCCCATCGAGCGCTTCCAGTTTGGCGCGCAGCACCTGGGCGGTGCTCGCGTCGATCGCGGAGACGGCCACGTTTCGTACTCGTGTTTGGGGGACAGGCCCGTGGCGGGGAGGCTCGGGTGGTCCATAAATGAAGGCTACGTCCCGGAATGTC
>JBQTJO010000223.1:0-1925 GCA_052387015.1 Gemmatimonadota bacterium | reverse complement strand
CCGAGAAACGCGCCGACCATCGCGATCATGTGAATGTCGCCGACGCCGAGCGCGGGTTTTCCGAGCACCTGCTCCGCGCCGAGCTTCACACCCCAGAGAATCATATAGCCGAGCAGCGCGCCGATCACCGCGTCCATCAGGGCTATGCCACCCGGCACGGCGGCAAGCAGCAGCCCCACGGCCGCGCCGATGATCGTGAACTGGTCCGGAATCACCATCTCGCGTGCGTCGGTGAGCGCACTGCCCAGCAGCAACGTGAGAAAAATGGCGGAGCGCGCCGCCTCGACGCTCATGCCGAAGCGCAGCGCGGCGCCGAGCCAGATCAGCGCGACCGCCAGCTCGACCAACGGGTACTGCGCGCTGATGGTCATGCCGCAGTTGCGACAGCGCGCGCGCAGCAGGAGATAGCTGAAGATCGGGATGTTGTCGTACCACGGGATGGCTCGCTCGCAGGAGGGGCAGCGCGAGCGTGGCGCGAGCACGGACTGCTCCGCCGGCCAGCGATAGACGCACACGTTCAGGAAGGATCCCAGCGCGGCGCCGAGCAGCGCCGCGCAGATCCAGACCCAGTGCTCGGGCAAGGCCATCATCGGTTCGCGCGACTCAGCTCGTAAAGGAGGATACCGGCGGCAACCGCGACATTGAGCGACTCCGCGCGACCGGGCATCGGGATCGCGAGCAGCTCGGTGACGTGCGCGCGCGTGTCCGGCCGCAGACCGGCGCCTTCGTTGCCGACCACCAGTGCGCGCCGCTCGACAGGGCGCGCCGCGCCGACGTCCACGCCCGCCATGTCGGCGCCGCAGATCGTGAAGCGGTTGGCCGCCAGCCAGCTCCACGTCTCGTCCGTAGCCGCCGCGACCAGCGGCAGGCGAAAGGCCACGCCCGCGGCGGAGCGGACGACCTTCGGATTCCAGTAATCTACCGTGCCGGACAGCGCGAGAACACAATCGGCCGCGAAGGCGCCGGCGCTCCGTATGAGCGTGCCGAGATTGCCCGGATCCTGTATCGCGTCGAGCACGAGCACGAGCGAGCGGGCGCGCAGGCGAATGCGATCGAGTGAGTGGACCGGCGCGCGCGCGACCACGATCACTCCCTGCGGCGTCTCCGTCCCGGCCTGATCGCGTAGCTCACGCTCGCGCAGGCGCCGAACCGTGGTGAGCGCGGTCAGCGCCTCGAGCAGCGCCCGGCCGCGGCCGCTGTCCTCGAGAGTGGGCGAAACCAGCGCGAATTCGAGGTCAATGCCGGCGGCCAGCAGCTCTTCCACGACGCGCACGCCCTCGACCATGAACGCGCCGTGCATCTCTCTGCCGGAGCGCGCTTTCAGTGCATGCACCAGCTTCGCTTCACTCTGGCTCAGCATTTGCCCCTTGTCATGCCCCTCGAACAGAGCTTTCAACGGACAGGTGGATCATGTTTCGACGCACAATGAAAGCCTTGGCCGTGTCGTTGATGCTGACGGCGGCTGCGTGCGGCGTCTCGACGCAGCAGGAAATCAGCATGGGCGCGCAATACGCGGCCGAGATCAACCGGCAGCTGCCGCTGGTCAACGACGCGCAGGTCGTCTCGTACATCAACCGCCTGGGCGATCAGCTCGCGCGCGCCGGCGGACGCGGTCTCAATTATACGTTCTACGTCGTCAACTCGGATGTAGTCAACGCGTTCGCCGTCCCCGGCGGCTACGTCTACATCAATCGCGGGCTGATGGAACGGTCGGGCAGCATGTCGGAAGTTGCCGGCGTGCTGGCGCACGAGATCGGCCACGTCGAGGAGCGGCACGGCATCGAACAGATGGAGAAATTGCAGGGCGCCAATCTGGGCCTGAACCTGGCTTACGTGCTGCTCGGCCGCGCGCCCAGCTCGCTGGAATCGGCCGGCATCAACGTGATCGGCAGCGCCGTCTTCGCGAAGTTCAGCCGCGACGACGA
>JBQTJO010000222.1:0-2483 GCA_052387015.1 Gemmatimonadota bacterium | reverse complement strand
GCCGCTGACGGAAGCCGTGGAACGACTCAGGCGCTGGCTGCCGGTCGTGCTTGCCGGGCCTCGTCCCAAACAGTCCTTCACGAGTCTCAACGAGATGTTGTTGATGCGCTTCGGCTTCAATCCCCGTGATTACGGCGTATCGTTCAAGGAGCTCATGCTGGCCGCCGCCGAGCGCAAGCTGCTCGAGATCAGCACGGAAGGCAGCATGGATTTCGCCGTGCTGCCGGGGCGTGCTCCCGGCGCGGCGGAATTCGAGCAGGAATCGGAGCCGGAGGAGGAGCCTGCCAGTGAGTACCAAGGCGATGTCCGCTTCGAGTACCTGGAGCCTGACGACCAGCGCACCCTGATCAGGCAGCTCGATCACCTCGAGGCCACGTCGCGTTTCCTCACCGTGAAATACCTGGTCGAGCGCATCAGTCATTCCAGTGTGCTGCCCACGCTGTCAGAGGGCCAGCTCAAGGGCCTGCTGCTCAAGGCCCTGCAATCCGGAATTTTCGAGGTGGAAGAGGTCGAGGCGACGAGTTTCCAAACCAACCAGCCATTCATCCGCCGCGAGTTGTATCTGAATCGTGATCATCCGGCGGTGAGCGCCGCACTGGGCGCCGGGCCGCGCGCTTCGCAGCCCTACGTTCGATGATATCGTGAAAGGACGAGCGTGGGCGAAACGCGCGTAGACCTGGTGCATCTGCTCGAGGACCTGCGCGACGCGTATCCGGCCTCGCTGGAGGAGACCATCCTCACCGAGATGCTGGCGAATTCGCTCGATTCCGGTGCGACGACCATCGTGCTGCGCGCGGACACCGCGAACGCGACGCTCGTCCTCGTCGACAACGGCAGCGGCATGAGCCGCCGCGACCTCAGGCGCTACCACGACCTCGCCGCATCGACCAAGCGGCGCGGCGTCGGCATCGGGTTTGCCGGCGTCGGCATCAAGCTCGGCCTGCTCGCGTGCGCGGAGGTGGTGACCGAAACGCGGCGCGGCAAGACGCATGCTGCGACCACGTGGCAGCTGGCCGGGCGCAAGCGCGCACCATGGAAGTGGCTCGATGCGCCGGGTTATCTGGCCGAGAACGGCACCGCCGTTGCCCTGCGGCTGTCCAATCCGTTGTCCCCGTTGCTCGACGCCGGTTTTCTGGAAGCAACCGTGTTGCGGCATTTCCAGCCGCTGTTCGAGCCGGAGTTCATTGAGATGCTCGCGCAGGCCTATCCGCAATGGCTCGAGGTCATCATCAACGGCCGCGTCATCAGCGGTGAAAATGTGCGTGCCGAACGGGTGCCGATCGCGGTTCGTACCAGACGCAAGCGCAAACCGAGCGGCGCCGGCTATCTTGCCCGGCACGCGCAGCCGATGCGCGAGGAGGACCGCGGTCTTGCAGTCAGCACACTCGGCAAAGTGATCCGTCGCGGCTGGGACTGGGTCGGCATCGCGCCGGCGAATCCGGAATACGTCAACGGTCTCATCGAAATCCCGGAGCTCGCGGAAGCGCTCACACTGAACAAGGGCGATTTCATGCGCACCGGCGCGCGCGGTGCGCTCTTTCTCGCCTACCGCAAGGCGGTGCAGGAATCGGTAGCCGGCCTGCTTGCCGAGTGGGGCGCGCTGCCGCCTGCGATCTCGGAACGCCAGCCGCGCGTGCGGCCGATCGAACGCGACCTTCAGAAGGTGCTTGCCGAACTGGCGGTTGATTTTCCGCTGCTTGCGACGCTGGCCGAGCGCAGCGCCGGCGGCCAGCGGCCGCTGCCGCTCAGCAACGGTTCCGGCCCGGCGGATGGCGTGTATGCTTCGGCGGCACCGTCAGAGAAATCGGCGGCTGAACCAGGCGCGCCGCCGGAATCACGCGCCGCCGCGGAGACAGAGCCGGAGCCGGCAGCACGAGCTCCTGATGCGGAGCCGGGCGAAGCAATTCGGACGGATCATGAGTCGGGACTGCCAGGCCGCCAGCGGCGTCGCGTCCCCACGAAATTATCACTCGAGATTCGTTTCGAGACGCTCGCCGGGGAGAATACCGCACTCGGCCGCTTGATCGAATCAACCGTATGGATCAATGATGCGCATCCGGCATACCGCCGGGCGGTCGCATCGCGTTCCGAAGGATACCACATCGCGCTCGCGGTGGCGCTCGCGGTTGCGCCGCTGGCTGCCGAGAGCACACGCATCGAAGATTTCGTGTCCGCGTTTCTGGCGCACTGGGGAGCGGCCGCCGTGAGGAACGGCCCATCCAAACCACGCGCGCGCCGCCGCAAGCGCGGGACGCAACCGCATCAGGTTTAAGGAGAGAAACCGCAGACGCCGTTTGCTGACGCGATTTCGGGAGAGTTCTGGCAGCTGGTTAGAACTTCGGATTAGAACTTCGTATTAGAACACCGGACTGGAACACCGGACTGGAACACCGGACTGGAACACCGGACTGGAACACCGGACTGGAACACCGGACTGGAACACCGGACTGGAACACCGGACTGGAACACCGGACTGGAACACC
>JBQTJO010000221.1:0-6258 GCA_052387015.1 Gemmatimonadota bacterium | reverse complement strand
CCACGTTGACCAAGCGCATGGCCGAGGATCTGTCCGACTATCTCCAGCAGATCGGCATTCGGGTGCGGTACATGCATTCCGACATCGATGCCATCGAACGCATGGAGATCCTGCGCGACCTGCGACTCGGCAAGTTCGACGTGCTGATCGGCATCAATCTGCTGCGCGAGGGTCTGGATTTGCCGGAGGTCTCGCTGGTCGCCATTCTCGATGCGGACAAAGAGGGTTTTCTGCGTGACGAGCGCTCGCTGATCCAGACCATCGGGCGGGCGGCGCGCAACGTGAACGGTCGCGCGATTCTCTACGCCGATCGCATGACCAGGTCGATGCAACGCTGCATCGAGGAAACGGATCGCCGGCGCGAGATCCAGCGCGAGTACAACGCGCAACACGGCATCACGCCGCAGACGATCAGCAAGAGCATCGAGGAGCTGATGCTCGCGACCCGGGTCGCGGATGCGCGCGGCAGTGTGCCGGCGCGCATGGCGCGCGTCGCGGAACCGAAGGCGAAGTACGCGGACGAGGTGAATCTCGAAGAATGGGCGAAGATACTCGAGCAGCAGATGCGCGACGCGTCGGCGAAGCTGGACTTCGAGCGGGCGGCGTTGTTGCGCGACGAGCTGCTGGAAATTCGCGTGAAGCTGGGGCAGCCGGGCTAGATCCCTTTGCGCTGACCGAGGAGCAGCTCGTGGCGTGGGGCGCGCGCATCGGTCGAGCCGTCAAAACGCCGGCCGTGTTCGCGTTGCGCGGCGAGCTGGGCGCCGGCAAGTCCGTGCTGGCGCGCGCCATTGCGCGCGGCGCCGGGGTGCAGACCCCGATGCCCTCTCCGACTTTCAACCTGCTGTTCGAATACACGGCGGACGCACACAGCGTCAGCCATCTCGATCTGTATCGGCTGGAAGACCCGACCGAGGTATGGGAGCTCGGGTGGCGCGATCTCGGACAGGGCGACCAGATCGTCCTGATCGAATGGCCCGAACGTGCGGAGGCCCTGCTCCCCGAACCGCGCTGGGACATCTATCTTCGACCGAGCGACGCCGGTCCGCTGGTGCGCAATGTTTCGCTCGTGCCGGTCGCGGATCCGCCGGAGATACCTTTGCCCGCGAAGCCGTGAAACCGTATCTGGCGATCGAGACATCCACGCCGCTCGGCAGCGTTGCCGTGGGTAACGGCGCGGCCGTGCTCGCCGAAGTCGCGCTGGGCGTTCAAACGCGCCACTCCGAAGCGTTGCTGCCGGCCATCGATTTCGTGCTGCGCACCGCGCAGGTACGGAAGCGCGAGCTGGTGCGCATCGTGGTCGGAGGCGGACCTGGCTCGTTCACGGGATTGCGCATCTCGGCAGCGAGCGCAAAGGCGCTGGCCGCCGCGCTCGGCATTCCGCTGTTCGCGTACTCCGGTCTCCAGGCGGTCGCGGCCGGGGCCGCCGTGGCAGACCGGCCGGTGTGCGCGCTGTTCGATGCGCGCCGCGGTGAGGTGTATGCCGCGTGCTACCGCTTTCCGGAGCTGGCGCGCGTCGAAACCCTGCTCGAGCCCGCGCCGCGCGCGATCGACGATGTGTTCGCGCTGCTCGACGTGCGCGCGACGCTGTTTGCCGGTGACGGCGCGCTTGGGCACGCGGAGACGCTGCGCGAGCGTGGTGCCACCCTCGCGCCCGCGCTGTTCGCGACGCCGCGCGCGGCCGCGCTCCTCTGGCTCAGCGATCTCGTGCCGAATGCCGGACGCGTCGACAACGTGGGCGCGTGGGAGCCGCTCTATCTGCGCGCATCGGGCGCCGAGCGGATGAGAGTGCGATGAGCCCGCTCACGATCCGCAAGATGCGCGGCATGGACCTGCCGCACGTGCTGCCGATCGAGCTCGCGACCTTCACGATGCCCTGGAGTGAGGCTACTTTTCGGGGCCTGCTGCGTCGCACCGACTCCGATCTGCTGGTTGCGGACTGGGATGGCAGGATCGTGGGTTACAGCGTCTTCTGGGCCGTGACCGATCAGGGCGAGCTGGGCAACGTGGCGGTGACGCAGGAGTATCGCGGCCGTGGCATCGGCAGAAAGCTGGTCGAGGCCGTGCTCGAGCGCGCCGTCGAACGCGGCGTGCGCGAGATCTTTCTCGAAGTGCGCAAGTCGAATCAATGCGCGCAGAATCTCTACCGGACGTTCGGCTTCCAGGAAGTCGGCAAACGCAGAAACTACTACGTCGAACCTGCGGAGGATGCGCTGGTCATGAAACTGGAGCTCGATGTCGTCCTTTCCTGAATACCGCGCGCGGCGGCTGCGCCGCACACCGAAACTTCGTGAGCTGGTGCGCGAGACCCGCGTCAGCGTGTCCGATCTGGTACTGCCGCTGTTCGTCGCGCCGGGGCAGAGCGTGCGCAAACCGATCGCCTCGCTGCCGGGTGTGGCCCAGACCTCGATCGACGAGCTCGTCCGGGATGCGGAGGAAGCCGCCCGGCTGGGCATACCGGCCGTGCTGCTCTTCGGCATCCCGGCATCGAAGGACGAGAGAGGTACCAGCGGCTACGCGGAGGACGGCATCGTGCAGCGCGGCGTCGCCTCGATCAAAAAGGAAGTACCCGAGCTGCTGGTGATCACCGATGTCTGCCTGTGCGAATACACCTCGCACGGGCATTGCGGCATCGCGCGCAACGGCGAGGTGCAGAACGACGAGACGCTCGAGCTGCTCGCACGCATGGCGCTCAGCCACGCGCGCGCCGGCGCCGACATGGTCGCACCGTCGGACATGATGGACGGCCGGGTCGCCGCCATTCGCCGCGCGCTCGACGAAGACGGCCACAGTCAGCTGCCGATCATGGCCTACTCCGCCAAATATGCGTCCGCGTTTTACGGGCCGTTTCGCGAGGCGGCGGAGAGCACGCCCCAGTTCGGCGACCGGTGCGGCTACCAGATGGACCCGGCGAACGCGCAGGAGGCGCTGCGCGAGGTCGGGCTCGATCTCGCCGAAGGCGCCGACATCGTGATGGTCAAGCCGGCCCACGCCTATCTGGACGTGATCTGGCGGGTGAAACAGCAGTTCGGCTATCCGGTGGCGGCCTATCACGTGTCGGGCGAATACGCCGCGATCATGGCCGCGGCCCAGCTCGGCTGGCTGGATGGCGAGCGCGCGATGCGCGAAACGCTGACCGCCATCAAGCGGGCCGGCGCCGACATCATCATCACGTACTGGGCGCGCGAATGCGCCCGGCTCGCCGCTCGAAATGTTTGACTTTCCGCCACTTAGCTTACTATTTTGCGGCAAGCCTCCCCGCTGAAAACCTCCAAACCCAGGAGCCACACTTGAGTCTGACGACGGCATTCTCGAGGCGGGGAATGGCGGTGCTGGCGCTTTTGTGTACAGCGGCGGCAGCCCCCGCAATGGGGCAGGAGCCCACCCAGGCGCAGCAAAAGGAGCACGTCGTTCGCAAGGGCGACACGCTCTGGGACCTCGCGCGCCAGTATCTCGACGACCCATTCCGCTGGCCGCTGATCTTCGACGCGAACAAGCAAGTCGTCGAGAATCCGCATTGGATCTATCCGGCGGAAAAGCTGGTGATTCCGGGCATGCAGGCGGACCAGGTCGCGGTTGCGGTGGCAGAGCAGCCCGCGCGCGCGCCGCAGCGCACGCGCTTCTACGCGCCGGTCACGACGGCCGCGGGACCGACCCTGATTTCGACAGAGCGTGAATCGGCGAATCTCGTGCAGGTGAGCGAGTGGCTGGCCGCTCCATGGATCAGCGATTCCGCAGCGCTCGGCATCAACGCGGAGATCACGAAGCCGCTCGCAGTGCGCAACCAGGACGACAAGCTCAGGCAGACCTTCCATCCGTACGACGAGCTGATCCTCGGTACCGAGGCGGACGGCATCCAGCCCGGTGATCGCCTGCTGGTCGTGCGGCTGACGCGCAACGTGCGAGATCTGGGCTGGGAGGTCGTGCCGCAGGGCGTGCTGCTGGTGGACAGCATCGGGCCGCGCCGCGCGGTTGCGACCATCACGACGCAGTTCGCGGATCTGATGGTGGGCGACATGACCATGCCGCTGCCGGCCGCACCCGCCATGCCGGAGGACAAGCTCACGCCGGTATCCGGTGGCCCGATCGGTGAGCTGATCGCTTTCGTAGTCGAACAACCATTGGTCGGAACCACGGAGTACGGCTTCGTCAGCCTGGGCGCGGCGCAGGGTATCGCGATCGGTGACGAGCTGATCGCCTTCATCCCGGCTCGCCGTATCAGCCAGAACACGACGGACATGCTGCCCGAGCAGGAAGTCGGGCGCTTGCGGGTCATCCGCGTGACCGACGATGTTTCGACCGTGCGCGTGCTGGGGCTGAAGAACGCCGTTTTGCGCGAGGGTCTGCCCGTGCGTGTCGCACGCAAGGCGCCCTAGCGCGATCCGCAACAGGGCAGTGCCGCTTCCACGATTCGACGGGCGCCGCAAGGCGCCCGTATCTTTATCGGCTATATGACGACCGTACTCCACATTCTGACGCTCGGGCTCTATCTGCTGGTGGGCGGCATGTACTCGCTCTCGCTCGCCGCCGGGCGGGCGGCCGTGCCGAAGCCGGGTGTCGCGCTGATCGGCGCGGCGGTTCTCGTGCATCTTGCGGCCCTGATCGCGTTCACGAGCACGTACGGTCAGCTGCCGCTGATCGGGGTGGGCGCGTCCCTCTCTTCTTTCGCATTCCTGATCGGCGCTTCGCTGCTGGCGGCGGCGCTCGCAACGGAGTCGCGACCGCTCGGCGTGGTGCTGGCGCCGGTGATCGTGCTGCTGCTGATCGCGGTGCTGGCGCTGGGCGTGGCGCCGTCCGGACGCGACTTCGAGTTCGGCGGCGTCTGGTTCGTCGCGCACGTGCTGCTCGCCTTCATCGGCTATGCGGGCATGGCGGTCGCATTTGCGGCCAGTCTGCTGTATCTGCTGCAATTTCGCGAGCTGAAGGACAAGCGGTTCGGCAGGTTCTTCCGTTTCTTCCCTTCACTGGAGATGCTCGACCGGGTCGCGCATAGGGCGCTGCTGGTCGGCTTCGCCACGCTGACCCTGGCGCTCGTGCTCGGCTGGGCGTGGACGGTCCAGTTCAGGAACTCGCTCGAGCTGTCGGATCCGAAGGTCGTCTGGGCGCTGTTCAGCTGGTTCGTGTTCGCGGGCGCGCTCGCGTCGCGTAGCGGCGGCGCGGGTGCGGAGCGGCGTGGCGCGCGCATGAACGTGATGGCGTTCGCGGTGATCGTGTTCACCTATATCGTGGTCCGGATCGCCGCGGCGCGGGGTGGCGTCTTCCTGTGACGACCGTCGCCATGCCTATTCGAGTGATCGGCATTAGCCATCGCACCGCGCCGCTCGAGATCCGGGAGCGCTTCGTGTTCGCGGACGCGCAAGTCGACGAGACGCTCGACAAGCTCGTTCACGAGGAGTACGCGCATGAAGCGGTGCTGCTGTCGACCTGCAATCGGACCGAGCTGTACTACGTGAGTGGCGGTGGTGAGACCGCCGTGCGCGAGCTGATGATCGAGCTGCTGTGCCAGCGCGCGGGCATCTCGCGCGCGCGGGCCGAATCGTTGTTTTACGAGGATCACGAGCGTGCGGCGGTCGAACATTTGTTTCGCGTGGCCGCCAGCCTGGATTCCATGATTCTGGGCGAGCCGCAGATCCAGGGTCAGGTGCGCAGCGCCTACGAAATTGCATGCGCAGCTCGCAACGGCAGCCGGCGTGTGGGGCCGGTCATGTCTCGCCTGTTCGAGACCGCGCTCTCGGTCGGCGGGCGGGTCCGTTCGGGAACCGGGCTGGGAACCGGGGCCGCATCCGTGCCGTCCGCGGCCGTCGATCTGGCTCACAAGATCTTCGGCAACCTCAATGGCAAGACCGCCGCCGTGCTGGGCACGGGCGAGATGAGCAAGCTCGCGCTCGTGTGTCTGATGGACGAGGGCGTGCGCGAGCTGACGGTGGTGAGCCGCACGAGCGAGCGCGCGCGTGCGTTGGCCGATGCGACGGGCGCAATCGCGCTCAGCCACGAGGGAATTCCCGAGCTGCTCAGGACGGTCGACATCATCGTGACGGCCACGGCCGCGCCCCACGCCATCGTGACGGAAGCCGCCGCGCGTGCCGCCCTGCCGCGCGGCCGCAAGCATCCCCTGCTGATCGTCGACATCGCGCTGCCGCGCGATGTCGAGCCGGCGGTCGGCGCGATCGAGGACGTCTTCCTCTACAATCTGGATGATCTGCAACAGGTGGTGGACAGCACGATCGAGCGGCGCAAGGGCGAACTGCCGATTGCCGAGGC
>JBQTJO010000220.1:0-11554 GCA_052387015.1 Gemmatimonadota bacterium | reverse complement strand
CGCATGCGCGCGGCGACCGGCTGCGCGGTCGTGTTCGACGGCACGCATTC
Organism: Gemmatimonadota bacterium; assembly: GCA_052387015.1. Classification (GTDB taxonomy): domain Bacteria; phylum Gemmatimonadota; class Gemmatimonadetes; order Longimicrobiales; family RSA9; genus CBJLQC01. The sequence goes on along the minus strand of JBQTJO010000220.1, from coordinate 11,504 downwards.
CGTGCAACAGCCGGGGCGCGCGAACGGCGCGTCGGGCGGCGTGCCGGAGTTCATCCCGACGCTGGTGCGAGCCGCGACCGCCGCGGGCGCGGACGGCCTGTTTCTCGAGGTGCATCCGCAGCCGGAGCGCGCGCCATCCGACAGCACGAACATGCTGCGGCTCGAACGGCTGCGGCCGCTGCTCGAGCAGGTGCTGAAGATTCGTGCCGCACTCTGACATCGGGCGCGGCGCCGCGCTGCGCATCAAGCTCGTCATTCTCGACGTCGACGGCGTGCTCACCGACAACGGCATCTACATCGGCGAAAGCGTCGAGCTGAAGCGCTTCAACATTCTCGACGGGCTCGGCATCAAGCTGCTCGAGTTCGCGGGCATTCACGTCGCGCTGGTCAGCGGGCGCATATCGGCGGCGACGACGGTGCGGGCGGCGGAGCTCGGCATCGTGTGTCATCAGGCGGCTGCCGGCCACAAGATGGAAGGTGTGCGGACGCTGATGCAGACGCACGGCGTCGAATGGAGTGAGATCGCCTGGGTGGGCGATGACTTGCCGGACCTCGCGCCGATGCAGAAGGCCGGCTTGCCGGTCGCGGTCGCGAACGCGTGCGCGGAAGTGCTCGCCTGTGCGGCCTACGTGACGTCCGAACGCGGCGGCCAGGGCGCGGTCAGAGAGTTCGCGGAGGCTCTGCTCAAGGCGCGTGGTCAATGGAAGCAGCTCGTGGATGAGTACGTTGCTCAACGACAGTAGAACGATCGCCGAAGGACGGCGCGTCATCGGGCTCGAGGCCGAAGCGCTGCGCAGCGCGGCGCAGCGGCTCGACGCTTCCTTCGACCGCGCGGTCGAGCTGATCGCCGCGTCGACCGGCCGGGTCATCATCAGCGGCATCGGCAAGAGCGGCATCATCGGCCGCAAGATCGCGGCAACGCTCACGTCGACCGGTACGCCGGCGAGCTTTCTGCACCCCGTGGAAGGGCTGCACGGCGACCTGGGCATGGTCGGCCGCGCTGATGTCGCGATTCTGATTTCGAAGAGCGGCGAGTCCGACGAGCTGCGTGCGCTGTTCGATTACCTGAGCCGGGTGGGTGTGCCGATGATCGCGCTGACCGGCCGCGCGTCATCGTCATTGGCGCGGGCGTGCGCGGTCGTGCTGGACTGCTCGGTCGATGAGGAGGCGTGCCCGCACGACCTCGCGCCGACCACTTCGACGACCGTGACGCTCGCGATGGGCGATGCGCTGGCAGTCGCGTTGCTCCAGAAAAAGGGCTTCACGCGCGAAGACTTCGCGCGCATCCACCCGGGCGGTGCGCTCGGCCGCAAGCTGACGCTGACGGTTCGCGACGTGATGATCGCGACGGACTACCCGGTTCTCGAGGAAACCGCGACCATGCGGGAGGCGATCGTGCTGCTGGCCGAGAAGCGGGGCACGGTGCCTGTAGCGGGTGCGGAGGGGGGAGCGGAGGCGGGAATGGTGATCGGGGTGATTACGGCGGGCGACCTTACGCGTTTGATGGAGCGCACCGAGTCCTTCTTCGACCTGCCGGTCTCGGAAGTCATGAACCGCCATCCCAAGACGATCGAGCAGAACGCGCTCGCGTCGGCGGCGGTTTTCGTGATGGAAAAGCACGGCATCATGGCTCTTCCCGTGGTGGCTGGGAGTAATAGGCTGGTTGGTATCGTCCACCTGCACGACCTGATGAGAGCCGGAGCGGTCTGAGAACATGGGAGCATGGGAGCATGGCAGCATGAGGGCATGGGTGTTGGCTGGACTGCTCACGGGTTGCGGCAGCCCGGCGGCCGATCCCACTGCGAGTGCGGCTTTCAGGCAGCTGCCGTCCGACCAGGTGATTCTCGGCTTCGAGCAGTACGTATCGGAGCGCGGCCTCAACAAGGCGATTCTGACGGGCGACACTGCCTTCGTTTTCGAGGATTCCTCGGTCGCGCACGTAAAGGATGTGAACCTGGTGCTGTACGATGAAGCGGGCCAAGTCTCGGCGCGGCTGACGTCCGACGCCGGCCGGTTGAATACCTTTACGCAGGCCATGACCGCGACCGGCGATGTGGTGCTGATCACCGAGACCGACGGGCGGCGCATTGAGACGGAGGAGCTGCACTACGACCCGAATACGCATCGCATCTGGAGCGACGTGCGCACCACGCAACGCCACCAGGGCGGTGTGCTGACCGGCACCGGTTTCGAGGCCGATGACAAGTTCTACAACGTGCGCATCATCAACGCTCGCAGCACCGGCGGCGGTCTGAGGATCGAGTTCTGATGAAATGCATAGCTGTAGCGGTAGCGCTATCGCTAATGGCGGCGGGCGAATTGCGCGCGCAGCGGCAGAGTTGCGATCTGCTCGGCTCGCGCCAGCTCTATTCGGTCGCCGGCGGTGCGGTCGTGTACGTTGGTGGCCCCACGTTCCGGTGCCCCAATGGCACGACCATCCTCGCGGACAGCGCCGTTTACGTGGAAGCAACCGGCCGGGTCGACTTCATCGGCAATGTCCGCTTCGACGAGGCGGAGCGTGCGCTCACGTCGGAATACGCACAGTACATCACGCGCGAGCGGCGCCTGATGGCGCAGCAGAACGTGGTGCTGACGAACAAGGAGAACGGCTCCACGCTGCGCGCGCTCTCGCTCGACTACCTGCAGGCGAGTCCGGGCAATCCGCAGGCCCGCATCGACGTCCACAGCGGGCGGCCGCGCGCGACGCTGTACCGGCCACGCACGGCTGAGGGCGGCGCCGCCATCGTCGACACAACCATCGTCGATGCGGACCGCATGCAGATCCTGGGTGAGGACATCTTCAAGGGCTGGGGCTCGGTGGCGATACGGCGCGGCACCATGACCTCGCGCTCCGGTTACGCGGAATTCGACCAGGCCGGCTCGTACATGCGGCTGTACGGCGTCGCGACCGTGCAGAGTGATACGCTGCGGCTGAGCGCGGATTCAATCGAGGCCGACCTCGTGAACGGCGATCAATTCGAGGAGGTCCGCGCGCGCCGGAACGCGAAGCTCGAGGGCTCCGAGGTCGACCTCGAGGCGCCGCGCCTGCGCATCTTGTTCGATAGCGCCGCGGTGTCACGCCTCATTGCTGTGGGCGGCACACGCATATCCGACATTGCGCCGCAAGCGGTCTCCCGATCCGAGGACTTCACGTTGACGGCGGACTCGATCGATGCGCGCACGCCCGGCCAGAAAGTCGAGGAAGTCGCCGCGGTCGGCCGCGCGTTTGGCGAGCGAACGCCGGACACGCTGGATGCGAAGCTGCCCGAGTTGATCGCGACGGACTGGGTGCGTGGCGATACGGTGCGCGCGTACTTCGAGGCGGCCGACACCGCCGCGCAGGCGGATACGGCGCGCGTGCTGTCGCGCATCGTCGCAAAGGGAACGCCGGCCAGCTCGACTTATCGCTTGAGAGAAGAAGTGAACGATTCCACTGAAGTTTCCGTGAATTATCTGACAGCCAGGATGATCGACGTCGTCTTCGACAAAGGCGAGGTCGAGCACATGCATGCGGAAGGCGACATTCGCGGCATTTATTTGCAGCCGCCTCGGGCGAGCGAAGGCGGAGGCGGAGGCGGAGGCGGAGGCGGAGGCGGAGGCGGGAGCGGAACGGCGACAGCGACAGGGCGGTCATGATCGTGCGTGATTTTGTCGACGGGCTGCGGCCGCACGATGCGTCGGTCGCGATCGCGTTGCTGGAGCTGGTGCGGCGCGCAGACGAGGGCGGCTCGCTCGATCGTGGCTCGTGGCTGGAAGCGGTGTCGATGGACTTTCGGCGTTTGGCCGGTGGGGGGCTGCTCGCCACGGGCGGCGCGGCCGATGAGACATCGGAGGACGAGCTGGCTCGCTACTGCGAGGAAAATATTCTGTCCCGCTTGACCGATGAAGGCATTGCTATCGCTGAGCCCCCGGGTGAGGGTTGGGAGCGCGTGGCTTTCATGCCAACTGTCTGGGCCGAAATTGGGCCGGCGCGGACCAGTGCGATTGAAACACTGGAAACTGCGGTATCCAACTTGCTCAATAGCGGGAGTCGCCGGCCCGAAGGTGAGCTGACGCAACCGTGGCTGCGGACGGGAAGCAAGCTGCGCGCGCAGGGGCTGGTGAAGGCGTATCGCAAGCGGAAAGTCGTCAACGAAGTCGACATTGACGTTGCGCAAGGCGAAATCGTCGGCCTGCTCGGCCCCAATGGCGCCGGCAAGACCACGACATTCTACATGATCGTAGGATTGATTCAGCCGGACGCAGGTCATGTCTACCTCGATGACGAGGAATTGACGAAGATTCCCATGTATCAGCGCGCGCGGCGCGGACTGGGCTACCTGGCGCAGGAGCCGTCCGTGTTCCGCAAGTTGACGGTCGAGGAGAACATCGTCGCCATCCTGGAGACGATGAAGCTCTCGAAGGCGGAGAAGAAGGCGCGCCTCGAGAAGCTGCTGGACGAGCTCGGCCTGAGGCACCTGCGCACCGCAAAGGCGTATTCACTCTCAGGGGGCGAGAGACGGAGGCTGGAGATCACGAGGGCATTGGTGAGCGATCCGAAATTCATGCTGCTGGACGAGCCGTTCGCGGGCGTGGATCCGATCGCCGTCCATGACATTCAGCAGATCGTGGCGGATCTGCGGCACCGGGGCATCGGCGTGGTCATCAGCGATCATAACGTGGAGCAGACACTCGACATCGTGGATCGCGCCTACATCATGTATGAGGGCAAGGTGCGCGTCTCCGGAACCGTTGCCGAGCTGGTCTGGAATGACGAAGTTGCAGAGATCTACTTTGGCCCGACGCTCACCGCGCGCATGCGCGAGCGTTACGAGCGGCCGGCGGAAGTAGCATGAACGGAATAGATGAATACGATTAGAACGGGTCTCTATCAGGGGACACAGCTAAAGCAGGAGATGAAAATCAATCCTCGCCTGTACCAGGCGATGGATCTGCTTTACATGCCCTTGCTGGACCTGCAGCAGCACATCAAGCAGGAGCCGCTGAACAATCCTTTCCTCGATATGGAAGAGCCGACCGTTACCGAAGAGGAGACGGCGCCGCTCGATTCCAAGATCGAAAAGGAAAAGGAAGCGGCCAAGGAAGAGATCGACTGGGAGGAGATCCTGCTCGATGGCTTCGAGGCCGGCGGGCGGCGGCAGGAGTACGAGGAAAAGGAGTACTTCGAGCCGGTCGCGCTCTCGACCCGCGACCTCTACGACCATCTGCGCGATCAGCTCATGCTCATGCCGCTGCAGCCGCGCCAGATGCTGGTGGGCGAGGAGATCATCGGCAACATCGATGAGAACGGCTACCTGACGTGCGGCATCGACGAAGTCGTGCGCAGCCTGAACGAGTGGCTGGAGGCGGGCGAGGGCAACTGGTTCGACGAGGGCGAGTCGCCGGAGCCGTTCACGGTGCCGGAAGGCGAGGACATGCTGCGCGTGCTCCAGAGCATGGATCCGCCGGGCATCGCCGCGCGCAATCTGCGCGAGTGCCTGTTGCTGCAGCTGAAGGATCAGGGGCTCGAGGGCACGCGAACTTTCCGGATCGTCGACGAATACTTCGACCAGCTGATCAACCACCGGTGGTCCGAGATTTCGAAAGAGCTGTCGATCACGCCGAAGGATGTGCAAACCGCCGCAGACGAAGTCGCAAAGCTGGATCCCAAGCCGGGCCTCAAGTACGCAGCACCTTCCGACAACTACATAACGCCGGACCTGATCGTCGAGAAGATCGATGGCGAGTACCTGGTCTTCCTGAACGATACCAGTCTGCCGCGCCTGAAGCTGTCGAAGACGTATCGCGACATCGCCAGGGACAAGAACAAGTTCAAAGGCGAAAACAAGGAGTTCATCTCGAACAAGCTGAACAGCGCGAACTGGATGATCCAGGCGATCGAGCAGCGCCGGCAGACCATGCTCAAGGTCATGAACTTCATTGTCGACCGGCAGCGCGAGTTCTTCGAGAAGGGCGTGCAGTACCTGAAGCCGCTCACGTTGCGCGAAGTCGCGGAAGTCATCAACATGCACGAGTCGACGGTGTCACGCGTCACCAACGAGAAGTTTGTGCAGACGCCGCGCGGCGTGCTGCCGCTCAAGTTCTTCTTCTCGTCGGGCCTGTCGACCACGTCCGGCGAGGATGTATCGGCGCGCGGCATCAAGGCGAAGATCCAGAAGCTGGTGAGTGATGAAGAGGCGAAGCGCCCTTTGACGGATCAGGCGATCGTCAACATTCTGAAGGACGAAGGCATTCAGATCGCGCGCAGAACTGTGGCGAAATACCGCGATCAGCTCGGAATATTGTCGGCGCGCATGCGCAAGCGAGTTTAGTTCACACGGATTACACAGATTAACACAAATTACACAGAGCTCTTCTGCGGTCCGAGCGGCTCTGTGAAATCTGTGCAAATCCGTGAAATCTGTGTGAGACTTTTATTTTAAATGATCAACACGTCCTTGCAGCCGACTGCTTCAGAGTTGCGCCTGTCTCCCGAGACACGGCGCAATTTCGCTGTTATCGTCCCTGCGCTGAACGAGGTCGAGAATATCCCGGAGCTGCTGCGCGAGCTGCGGGCGACGTTCGAGAAGCATGACCTCGAGGGCGAGGTCATCCTGGTCGATGACGGCTCGCGGGACGGCACGGCGGAGCGCGCGCGCGAGCTGGGCGGCGGCTGGAAGCCGCTGAAGGTGGTGAGCCATCGTCGCAACTTCGGCAAGACCGAGGCGATGCTGACGGGCGCGGAGAACACCGATGCCGAGTACCTCATTCTCTTCGACGCCGACCTCCAGCATTCGACGGAGGAGATCCCGCGCTATCTCGAGAGGCTCGGCGACGGCTGGGACATCGTCACCGGCCGCAAGGTCGGTCGCTACGAGAAGGGCACCGTATCGGGCATCTACAACAAGCTGAACCGCTGGCTGTTCAAGGTACCCGTCTCGGACGTCAACTCGATGAAGGGCTTCCGGCGCGCGGTCCTCGATGAGATCAACCTCCGGCATGACTGGCACCGCTTCTTCGTCGTGCTCGCCTATGCGGAGGGATACAGTGTCACGGAGATCGACATCGCGCTGCACCCGCGCCGCCATGGCGAGGCCAAGTATTCGGGCCGTTCCCGCATCGTGCTCGGATTGCTCGATCTGATCTCGGTCGGCTTCTTTCTCTTCTTTTCACGCAAGCCGATGGTGCTGTTCGGCATGACCGGCCTCGCGCTCGCTGCATCGGGTATGATAATCGGGATGGTCGCGATCGCAATGCGGCTGGCGGGCCACGGCTTCCGGCCCATGCTGTACCTGGTCATCCTGCTCGAGGTTCTCGGCTTCCTGCTGTTCGGCTTCGGCTTCATTGCCGAGCTGGTCGCGCAGCAACAAGCCGAGCTCGACGCGCTACAGCGGAAATTCAAGCAGTCTCGCCAGTGAACTCACCGCGACCTCGCGTGCTGGTGGTGATTGGCACGCGTCCCGAAGGCATCAAGCTCGCTCCCGTTCATGAAGCGCTGGCCGCGTGCGACCAAGTCGAAACGCGTGTTGCGCTGACCGGACAACACACCGATCTGATGGATCAGGTGCTGAAGGCGTTTGCGCTGCCGGTGCACTGGGATCTGGGCATCATGCGCGAGGGGCAGAACCTCTACGACATCGCGTCCGGTGTCATGTCCGGGCTGCGCGAAGTGGTGCGCGGGTACCGGCCCGACATCCTGCTCGTGCAGGGCGACACGGCCTCGGTCTTCTTCGGAGCGCTGGTCGGCTTCTTCGAGCGAGTGCGCGTCGGCCATGTCGAGGCCGGGCTGCGCTCGCACAACAAGGAGCAGCCGTGGCCTGAGGAGGTGTTCCGGCGGCTGACGGGCGTCACGGCGGACCTGCATTTCGCGCCGACCGCCGAAGCAGCGCGCAATCTGCTGCGCGAGGGTGTGAGCGCACGGCAGGTGTTTGTCACCGGCAACACCGTGGTCGATGCGCTCACGGAGATCGCCGGCCAGAATCTCGCGGTCCAGAACGATGACTTGCGCGCGGCGCTCGCGTCGGGCAAGAAGCTGGTCCTGGTCACCGCGCACCGGCGCGAGTCGTTCGGCGCGCCCATGCGTGAAGCGTTCGGCGCCATCCGCGAGTTGGCGGATCGGCATGAGGACGCGCTCTTCTTCTACCCCGTGCACCCCAATCCCGAAGTGCAGCGCACGGCCGCCGAGCTGCTTTCGGATCAGCCGCGCATCGTGCTGACCGCGCCGCTCGGCTATTTCGATCTGGTGCGCGCGTTGCGGCACGCGCATTTCGCGTTGACCGATTCGGGCGGCATCCAGGAGGAGGCGCCTACGTTCGGCACGCCGGTGCTGGTGATGCGCGAGGTGACGGAACGACCGGAGGGCCTGGCTGCGGGCATTTCGATCCTGGTCGGCACGAGCGCGCGCAAGATTCGCGAGCTTGGCTCACAGCTGCTGAGCGGATCGCTGCGCGAGACGATGTCGCACGGCCCGAATCCGTACGGTGACGGGCACGCGGCGGCGCGCATCGCGGATATCGTGGTTTCGGAGTTGACCGGGAGTCCGCGCACGACCAGCGACTGGGCGGGTGCATGAAGATACTTCAGCAATGCATATATTTCCCGCCGGAAATCGGGGGTCTGGAGAGCCACGCCTACTATCTGTGTCGTGACCTGGTGAGACTGGGACATCAAGTGACCATGGTGACGTCGCGAAGCAAGCCGGAATTCGCGGCCGAGGAGATGATGGATGGCGTGCGCGTGATCAGGCGTTGGATGCCGTCCAGGACGCCGGCCGGCTGGATCGCGCACACGCTGGCTACGTTTCCGACCTATCTGCCGCTCGCGCGGCACGCCGATGTGCTGCACGCGCAGACCTTCGCATCGGCGCCACCGGCGATGCTCGCGCGCGCACGCTACGGCAAGCCGATGGTGCTCACGCTGCACACGTCGCACTTCCTGCGGCTCGCGCAGAGCCGGACCTGGCAGCCGGTGCTGCGCCGCATCATCCGCGCGAGCGATTGGCTGCTGGCCGCAAGCGCGGAGATTCGCGACGTCGCACTCTCACTCTATCCGCATCCGCGCGCCGAAGCGGTGACGAACGGGGTCGATACCGAGCTGTTCGCGCGCGTTGCGCCGGCGCTGCCGCCTCCAGTGGCGGGGGTGCGGAGGCTGATCGTGCCGCGCCGGCTATTTCACAAGAACGGCGTCGAGTACTTTGTCCGCGCGCTGCCGCCCATCCGGCAGCAGCTGCCGGTCGAGGCCGTGCTGGTCGGCGATGGGCCGGAACGCGGCAAGCTGGAGAGCCTCGCACGCGAGCTCGGCGTGGCGGACGCGATCAGCTTCCTGGGCGCGCGGCCGAATACGGAGATGCCCGGTCTGCTCGCGTCGGCGGAGGTGGCCGTGTTTCCATCACTGATGGAGGCGACCAGTGTGGCGGCGCTCGAGGCCATGAGCTGCGAGCTGCCGGTCGCGGCTTCCAACGTGGGCGGATTGCCGGAGATCGTGGACGCATCGGTCGGAACACTGTTCGCGCCGGCCGATCCTGCGGATCTGGCGGCGAAGCTGGTCGCGCTGCTCGAGCGCGATGACCTGAGCGAGACCGGCCGGCGTGCGCGCGCGCGCGTCGTGAAGAGCTGGAGCAACCAGCGGCTCACAAGACGTCACATAGAGATTTATCAGACGCTGTTGAATGAACGACAAACGTAAAACAAACACGCAGGCGCCCCTTCCACGTACACGTGAACGTGAACATGAACGTGCACGTCCGTTACGAGACATTGACCTCAACGCGATCCCAAGATGGGTGCCGCCGTTCGTGTTCGTGCTGGCGACCATCATCTTCTATAGGGAGTTCGTTTTCGAGGGCGCCCGGCTGCTCGGCACCGACACGATGGCGCTGAGCTATTTCGCGCGCAGCTTCTACACGAACTTCGTCCACGCATTCCACCGCTTCCCGCTCTGGGATCCGCTGCTGTACGGCGGCTTGCCGTTCATCGACGGCATGCACGGCGACATCTTCTATCCGCCGTCTCTCGCCATGTTTTTCCTGAGCCCGGAGCGCATGTGGGGTTGGAAGATGCTGCTGCACGTCTTTCTGGCCGGTTTGTTCTGCTACTTGTGGCTGCGGGAATTGGGGCTCACGCGCGGCAGCGCCATGCTGGGCGGGCTGGTCTTCATGCTCGGCTCGGATCTGATCAGCCTCATCTATCCGGGAGGCGACGGCAAGCTGTTCGTCTCCGCGTTGGCGCCACTCGCGTTCCTGCTCACCGAGCGAGCCGTCCGGCTGCGGCGCGCGCGCGACTACGCCGCCTTCGCCCTCGGCATTGCGCTCGTGATGTTCACGTCGCACATGCAGGCCGCCTATTTCCTGGTCTGGGGTGTTTCGCTGTACTACCTGTTCCGCCTCATTCAGGAGCGAAGAGGTGTAGGGGGGTATGGGCGTATGGGGGCGAATGTGGCCGCATTCGCACTCGCGGGCGTGCTCGGTGTAGGTGCGGCCGCCATCCAGTTCGTGCCGCCGCTCGACTACCTGCGCAACTGGTCGCAGCGCGCGAGTCGCACGGAGCAGGCGCGCACGCCCGAGGAGGCATACGCGTATTCGACGTCGTACTCGCTGCATCCCGAGGAGATCATGTCACTCGTGGTGCCGGAGTTCGTCGGCGACCACGTGCCGTCCGAGGCGCGCTCAGGGATGACGTACTGGGGCCGCAACCCCATCAAGCTGAACAGCGAGTATGCGGGACTCGTTGGCTTGTTGCTGCTGCCCTTGCTGCTGGTCCGGCGACGACGCGCGCAGACCTGGTTCTTCGTGGCGCTCGGTGCGCTGGCGCTGCTCTATGGCTTGGGCGCCGACACGCCGCTCTTCCGATTGTTCTATCTGATTCCGGGTGTGCAGCTCTTCCGCGCGCCGTCCATCATCATCTTTCTGTACGGCTTCAGCGTGGCGACCCTGGCGGCGCTCGCGTTCGAGCGCATTGCCGAGCTGGGCCGCGCGCCCGCCGATGAAGCAAAGCCGGCACGCCGGGTGCTATGGATCGCCGTTGCGACGATCGGCCTGCTGGCCGTGCTCGCGTCCGCGGGCGTGCTCACGAGTCTCTGGCAGGCGGTCATCTTCAGGGACATGAACCCCAATCAGGCCGCGGCGCTCGAGAACAACATGGCAGCGCTGAAGACCGGCTTCTGGTTGACCTTCACGGTCGCGCTGGCCATAGCGCTCGCCATCGAAGCGTGGTGGCGCCGGATCTGGAGCGTGCGCGCGGCACTGATCGCGGTCTGTGTGATCTCGTTCTTCGATCTGTACCGCGCCGGCCGGCCATTCGTGCGCGGCACCGTGCTGATGAACGAAGCGGGCGATCCGACGACCTTCACGGCCGACGAGTCGATCGCGTTCCTGCAACAGCGCCAGGCGGCAGGCGAGGTCTTCCGGGCATTCGACCTGTCCAGCATCGCACGTTTCGAGAATCCCGGCTACCCCGATAACGTGCTTGCCATTCACGGCATCGAGCAGCTGGCCGGGCATCACGGCAACGAGCTGCGCCGCTACCGGG
>JBQTJO010000219.1:0-11413 GCA_052387015.1 Gemmatimonadota bacterium | reverse complement strand
TATCGCAAACTCTTACCCTCACATCTCTCTTATCGAAAGCTCTTTCCCTCTCATCGCTCCCTTGGCTCCCATCTCTCTTATCGCAAACTCTGGCACATCATCTGCCTGTTATCCTCCTGGCTGCAGTTTGGAGGTGCAAAAATGGCAACTGTTCCCGGACCAGATCCGGATCGCCCGCTGCCGAAGCCTGGTGCACCCGGCATTGAGCCGGAGTATGAGCCGGAAGAAGAGCAGAGTGCGAGTCCGGACGAGGATCGACCGAGCTGGCTGCCGGAGCCGTACGATCCGGCGCGAGAAATCGAGGAGCCGGCCTTGCCGGCCGGCGTACCCTGACAATCAACAGCCTCAGCAATAGATTCCCCTGCGTCATGATGGCGCGGGGGAATTCGTTATAAGGTGCGGGGCAGGCCTGCACTTTTCATCCGAACGCCTGTGTAGTGAGATGATGGTCGAAAAGTGCAGACCTGACCCGCTCATTTTCCATCCCGCTCATTTCCACAAGGAGACCTTCTGAGCATCGATTTGCGCTGCCGCTCCACAGCCGCTCTCGCAGTCGTCCTTTTTGCTTTCATCATTCCCAGCCGCGTTGATGCCCAGACCACGGGCAGCATTGTCGGCCGCATCGTCGATGCGCAGACCGGTGCCGCGCTCGCGGGTGCGGATATTCGCATTGACAAGCTGCCGCACCGAGTGGCGAGCGGCGCGGACGGACGGTTCGTAATCGGTGCGGTGCCGGCGGGTGAGCGCGATCTGCGCATCGAGCACCTCGGCTACAAGCCGGTTCTGCTGACGCGCGTGCAGGTGCGCCCCGGCCGCTCCAGCGATGTCGAAGAAGTCCGGCTCGAGGCATCGCCGGTCGAGGTCGCCGCGCTGGAAGTGCGAGCCGAGCGGCAGAGACTGGTCGAGCCGGAAGTCAGCACGACGCACGAGTCGGTGGTCGGCCGCGAGCTGCGCGAGCTGCCGGTCGATGCCATCGACCAGGTGCTCGAGCTGACGACCGGCGTCTCCGGCGGACATTTCCGCGGCGGCCGCATCGGGCAGGAGGTTTACGTCGTGGACGGCGTCGAGCTGAAGAACCAGCTCGAAGCCTCGCGCGAGGGCTTCGGTCTCGAGCTTTCGCCCTCCTCACTCGAGGAAGTCGACGTCATCACCGGCGGTTTCGGCGCCGAATACGGATCCGCGCTGTCCGGCGTCGTCAGCTACACCACGCGCCGCGGCAATCCGAACCAGTGGGAATCGCGCGCTTCGCTGACCACCGATCATTGGGCGCCGGCATCGCTCTTTCGCGGCTTTACCGGCCTCTCGGTTTCGACCGGCGGTCCGCTGCCGTTGCTCGGAACAGGCGCGACCGTTTTTGCGGATGTGCTCGCGCACGGTCTGCTCGATGCCGACAATCGCGCGCGCGGCCTGACCTGTCTCACACCCGAGGATTCGGGTGCGGAGCTCGCGGCCGCGATCGAAAGCATGATCAGCAATCCGGCCACGCGATCGCTCTACTGCCCCTACAGCGGCGACATGATTCCCCATCAGCGCGGCGACAAGCTGATCGCCTTCGCGCGCTTCGACAAACCGGTCAACAGCACCTTCAATCTCAACGCGTCGCTGCTGCGCAATCGCACGCAGAACGAGCTGTATACGGCGGAATTCAAGTACAATCCGACCTACCAGCTCGGGCAGCGTTTCACCGGCACGCTCGCCAGTCTGAATGCTGAGTGGCTGAAGCAGAAGCCGACCGGCTCGACCAGCTTCTCGATTCGCAGCGCGCTCATGCGCCTCGATCGCTATCTCGGCGTAGTCGATCCCGCCACGTTCGGTGGCACCGAGATCGGCGGCTTCCGGCCGGGCTCGTTCCAGTTCATCGGCGAAGACTTCGCGCGTCAGGATATCATCCAGCAGATTTCGCTCGGTTCGGCCATACCCGGCTACAGCGCGCCGGGCGGCGGCGCCAATTCTCCCTTCGGCACGGCCGGCGCGGGCATCTTCTTCACGGAAGGCATGCCGACCATCGCCAGCTGGAGCCGCTCCGATGTGCTGAGCGCGGATGTCGCCGCGGCGCGCTACGCGCCGGATGGCAGCACCTATCGCGCGGGAGTGACCGGCAAGCTCTACCGCGTCGAGACCTACGAGCGTGCGCTCGCGCATCTGGCCGGCTCGATGCCGAATTACGCGCGCTTCTATCCCGCGACCATTGCCACGTTCGGCGAGGCGAACGTCGAAACCGACGACGGCATGCACTTCCAGTTCGGTCTGCGGGTCGAAGGCTTCCGCTCCGGCATCGACTTCCTGGCCGATCGCAGCGATTTCCTCTCGCCGGTGCTGTCGAGTGACTGGAAGATCAGCCTGATGCCGCGTCTCGGTGTCGCGTTCCCCCTGCCCGGTATGCAGGGGCGCACCGGCATCCGCTTCAACTTCGGACGCGTCGCACAGCCGCCGGACTTCCGCTACTTCCTCGATTCCACGATCGGCGATTCGCTGCGCACTGACATCCGGCGGCAGGGCAATCCGAACCTCGCTTTCGAGAAAGGCTCGTCCTATGAGGCGGGCGTAAACCATCTGTTCAGCGAAAACGTGGCGCTGGGCGTCACCGCGTTTCGCAAGACACTCGACAATCTCGTGAGCGGCAACCTCCAGCTCGGCGATCTCGGGCAGGCGGGTCGCTTCACGACCGGCGATTTCGGCACCGTCAACGGCGTCGAAGTCACCATGCGTGCTCGCTGGAGCGGCATCTCCTTCCGCGCGGGCTATGCGCTCCAGAAGGCGACCGGCCTTTCGTCCGGCAGCGAGAACGATCCGACCATCGTCGGCAACGATCCGGCGAACACCGAATACCCGCTCGCGTTCGACCGCCGTCATTCCGCCGATCTCTCGCTGTTCTTCGGACGCGCGGCCGGCCTGGAAAAGCCGTGGTCCGCCGCCCTGACGACGACGGTGCAGAGCGGCTATCCGCTGTTGCGTCCCGCGACCGGCGGCGCGATCGGGGGGCGGCGTGAGGCGACGCAGTACCTGCCGTGGACCGCCACGACGGACCTGCGCGCCAGCTATGACTTCGGTGATCTGCCGGCGTGCAGCCGCTGCGCGTGGCGCATCGTCTTCGACGGCCGCAACATTCTGAACCGGAAGAACGTCCTTGCGCTGCGTACGAACACCGGCACGATCGGGCCGACGCTCGCCGAAGTGCAGCAGCTCGCGAATGCGCTGCCGGTTCCGCCCGAGTCGGTTCCGCGTGAATCGCCGGCATACGTCGTTTTCCTGGACGGCGACCGCAACGGCATCATCACACCCCAGGAAGCGCAGGCCGCGCGCTTTGGCGCCGCGCTCGACCGTTTCGATCCGAGCCTCTTCTTCGGCGAGGCTCGGCAGGTGCGGCTCGGCATCGAGGTGGCGTTCTAATGGCGATGAGAGCGATGCGAGCGATTAGAGCGATTGGAGCGCTGCTGATGCTGGCCGCGTGCCGCGAGGGACCGGCGCCGTTTTCGGTCGAACGGCCGGCGGCTGGCGACAGCAGCGGGCAGCTTACGGTCAAACTGAAGAGCGACCACACGCCGGTCTGGAATCCGGCGTCCGACTCGATCTTCTACAGTGCGCCGACGTTCCCCGGTCTGCCGTCGGCGAAGGGTATGCTGCTCGGTCTGCCGCGCACCGGCGGGGTAGCGACACCGATTCTCAGCGCCGTGCAAACCGGATTTACCAGGCAGCCGTGGCTCGCGGCGCCCGTGCTTTCCACAGATGGCGGCAACGTCGCGTTCTTCGAGCTGACCCAAGTGCGCGATAACGACTTCGATCAGGTCGTCTGCCCGACGCCGCCCATGCAACCCGCGCAAGACACGGCGGGCACGCATTCGATGCTGAAGCAAGCTGTGCTGCGTGTGCGCCCGGTGAACAGCACGAGCGCATCAGACGCAGCGCGCCTGACCGTCCGCTTCGCCGGCCGCACCGGCGATGATACCGGCAGCATTCAGAACGTTGCGCACCCCTTTCATCGCATGTTCGAGGTCGACGGCGTGCCAATCTTCCGTGCGAGCTGGTCGCCCGACGGCACGAAGCTCGCCTACAGCGACGGCTCGAACATTCGGGTATGGACCGTCGGCCAAGCCGAAGCTGTGACTCTCCCCGGCACCGCTGACGGCGTCATGCCGGCCTGGTCACCCGACGGCAGCCTGATCGCCTTTTCAAAGCCGTTCCGCGGCGGCACGCAGAGGTTTACCTGTTTCGGCATGATGAACAACCAGGTTCGCCCTGCCGCCATCTTCGATCGAACCGTATATACGCCCTACACCCGCGAAAATTCGGAGCTGATGGTGGTCCGGCCGGATGGCAGTGGGCGGCGCGCTCTGGGCGAGGGTGATTCACCAACGTGGACGGCGGATAGTCGCACCATCAGCGCGCATCGCGCCGGCAGCCTCTACCGCATTGCGGTCGCGGATGGCGCTGCAACGCTGCTGCCGAACACACACGACGCCTTCGAGCCGCGCATCTCGCCGGACGGGCGCTTTCTCGCGTTCGCGCGGCGCATCGAAATTGGCACCGAAGCTGATCCCAAAGGCAATTACGATATATGGGTCGTACCCTTCTAATCGGCCTGCTCGCGCTCGCACTGAGCGCATGCGACGATCCGCTCGTCATCGTCGGCGACCTGCCGGGCTTCATGCGCGTGACCGCGGGCATTGCGGACTCGAGCGGCACGCGTGTCGACACGCTCGCGCTGCGCACGCGTCTGGTGCGTCCGGCCGGTCTCGTCCTCTCGAGCACCGGCGTGCTCTACTTCGGCGACCAGAGCTCGCGCATCTTCAGCGTGACCTCGGCCGGCAAGCTGACCGTGCTGCATAGCTCAGTCGGCTGCTTCCAGAAGACGTGCCTCGGCCGCGTTCAGGGCATTGCGCTGTCTGCCGACGAGACCGCGCTGCTGATCGCCGATGACATGAGCGACAAGATCTGGCGCTTCACCCTCGCGAACCGCGAGCTGCGCGCGCTTGCCGGCACCGGCATCAACGCGGTCGCGCCCGATGGTACGGTCGCCGCCCAGGCGACGCTCGCGAGCCCGACCGGAGTCGCGGCGCTGAGCGACGGCCGCATCCTGATCGCCGAGCGCAACGCGCACAAAATCCGCGTCATATCGACGGATGGATTGCTGCTCACCTTTGCCGGCACCGGCAGCGCCGGCCAGGCCAGTGACGGCGCGCAGGCGGCCGCATCGCCGCTCAGCCTTCCGACGGCAATGAGCGTCAGCAATGGCGTGCTCTACGTCACCGAGACGCTCACGCACACGGTGCGCGCGATCGACGTCGCGACCGGCACCATCCGGCTGGTGGCGGGACGCGGCTCAGCCGGCTTTTCCGGCGATGGCGGCGCCGGGACCGAAGCCGCCCTCAACAATCCGTGGGCGGTCGCCGTTTCGGACGACAACCTGTACATCGCGGATCAGCTCAATCATCGCGTGCGCGTCGTGAACCTGCGGACAGGGCTGATCGCCACCTATGCCGGCACCGGCACGACACGCTTCACGGGCAACGGCCGCGCGGCCGGCGAAACATCGGTCTCCTCGCCCAGCGGCTTGACAGTTTCACCTTTCGGCTACCTCTATATCTCGGATTGGGGACACAGCGTAATTTGGAGAACGCCTGTGCGTTTAGGTACCAATTAACGAGATACTGGAATGAAAATCGTCGTTTGCATAAAGCGCGTCCCGGATACCGAGGCGCGCATCAAAATCGCGGATGACCGTACGTCGATCGATCCCGCCGGCATCAAATACATCATCAGCCCATACGATGAGTTCGCGCTCGAAGCCGCGCTTCGCCTGAAGGAGGCAAAGGGCGACGGCGAGGTCGTCGCGATCACGGTCGGGGATCCATCGTCGGCGGAACAGCTGCGCTCCGCGCTCGCGATGGGCGCCGATCGCGCGGTCCTGCTGAAAGGCCAGCCCACGCTCGATGGCTCCGCCACCGCCAAGGCACTGGCTGCCGAGATCAAAAGCATCGCGCCCGATCTCGTGCTGACCGGCATGAAAGCCGTTGATGATGACCAGCAGCAGGTCGGCACGATGCTGGGCGAGTTCATCGGCGTACCGAGCGTCAGCGTGGTTGCCGAGTTCGAACTGGCCGCTGGCAAAGCAGTCGCACACCGCGAGGTCGAAGGCGGCGTCGAGGTCGTGGAAGTGGCGCTGCCCGCGGTGATCACCATGACCAAGGGCAAGCACGAGCCGCGCTACCCATCGCTCAAAGGCATCATGGCGGCTAAGAAGAAACCGCTCGAGGAAAAGGACGCGCAGCTGCCGCCGGCGCGTGTGGTCGTGAAGGAGATCACGAATCCGCCGGAGCGGCCGGCCGGCCGGATCGTAGGGCAGGGAACCGACGCGGTCGCCGAGCTGGTGAGACTGCTCAGAGAAGAAGCGAAGGTGCTCTAATGGCGGCAATACTCGCAGTAGCAGAGCAGCGCGACGGCGCGCTTCGCAAAATCTCGGAGGAAATCACGACGGCGGCGGCGAATGCCGCCGGTGCGCTCGGCGCGGAAGTGCACGCGTTGGTTGCAGGCGGCCCCGGCATCTCGGACGCGGCGTCGTCGCTCGGAAAATTCGGCGCCGCCAAAGTGCTGGTAGCCGAGAGCGCTGCGCTCCGGCAGTACGACGCGGAAGCGCTCGCACAGTTGATCGCGGATCAGGTCAGGAAAGGCGACTATGCGGCCGTGATCTTCGGCGGCAGCTCGTTCGGCAAGGACCTGGCGCCGCGCGTCGCGGCGAAGCTCGACGTGCCCTTGGCGACCGATGCCACGGCCATCGACGTCGACGGCTCGGACCTCGTCGTCTCGCGCCCGATCTACGCGGGACGCGCGATCGCAAAAGTCGTGCTGCAAGGCAAGCCGGCCGTACTCTCGGTGCGGCCGAACGTGTTTCGTGCGCAGCCGAAGGATGCGGCCGGCGCGGTCGAGAAGGTTGCGGTGGACGCGGTGCAGGCAGGACGCGTCGTCGTAAGGGAATTGAAGGCGGCCGCGGGCGCGAAGCTCGATGTGGCGGAGGCGCCGGTGGTCATCTCGGGTGGGCGCGGCTTGAGAGGCCCCGAGAACTGGCACCTGCTCGAATCCTTGCGTGACGCGATCGGCGGCCACTGCGCGCTCGGCGCATCACGCGCGGTCGTGGATGCGGGCTGGCGTCCGCACGCCGAGCAGGTCGGCCAGACCGGTAAGACCGTCTCGCCGCAGCTCTATTTCGCGGTCGGCATCAGCGGCGCCATGCAGCATCTGGCCGGCATGCGCAGCGCGAAGACGATCGTGGCCATCAACAGGGACCCGGAAGCACCGATCTTCAAGGTTGCGGACTACGGTCTCGTCGGCGATGTCACGGAGATTCTGCCGAAGCTGACGGAGGAGATCAGAAAGCAGTGCGGTGTGGCCGATCACGAGTGAGACGCGCCCGCCGCCTTCCTGTTTGACGCGCGCCACGATGGCGCGTGCGTACGGTTCGGCGGCCGTGATCGGCACTTCCACGACGCGCACGCGCAGCGAATCGGCCAGCACTTTTGCGGTCTGCCGGTTGCGCAGCCGGTCGGTCACGTAGATCACGTCGAGTTGCGCGTGCCGCAGCATCGGCAACAGCGCGGCCGCGCAATCAATGCACAAATCGCAGTTATCGCTCTTATCGCTCTTATCGCTCTTATCGCTCTTATCGCTCTTATCGCTCTTATCGCTCCAATCGCTCCAATCGCTCTCATCGCTCCAATCGCTCCAATCGCAAAATCACATTCTCCGGTAACGCGGCCCCGACCCGCCCTCGCGCGGCGTCCAGCGCGGTCCGAGCACGTCGGTCGCCTTGCAGTCGATGCAATTGGGCGCGTTCACGACCAGCCGGTCGCCATCCTGCTCGTAAACACCGGCCGGACACACGTGCGTGTAGAAATGCGCGACCTCCCGCGGAATGTCCTTGCCGACGATCAGATGCGAGGGGCTGTCGTCGCGCGTTGCGTTGCCGGACTTGAAGACCGCGTCCAGCTTGCGGAACGTCAGCTGGTTGTCAGGCGTGAAGGCCAGCTCGCCGGCAGATGTGCGCGGCTCGGCTGCGTCCGCCGCCGTCTCGATCCTGCCGCCCGGGATCGCACCCGCGGTCAGCGTCATCAGTGCGGCCTTGAAGCCGCCCACGAAGAAGCCGTTCTTGAAGGCGAGCCGCATGTTGCGGCGACGGCGGAGGTCGCTCACGACGAAGCTCGCGTTCATCGCGTCGTCGTATTGCTTCAGCGCGCGTGCGGACGTGTCACCCTGCTTGAGACCCGCGAAAATCGCATTCGCCGCTTCAATGCCCGAATGAATCGCGTAATGGATGCCTTTGAGAGAAGCGACTTCCACGAACCCCGCGGCATCGCCGAGAATGACCACACCGTCACCGTGACGACGCGCGGGCAGCGAGTAGTAGCCGCCTTCGGGGATCGTCTTGGCGCCCCACTCGACCATTTCGCCGCCCTCCAGGTATTGCCGGAAGAGCGGGTGCGTCTTCATCCGCTGCAGCAGCGTGTGGACGTCGAGGTGCGTGTTCTCGTAATCGAGGCCGACGACCAGGCCGAGCGCGATCACGTTCGGCTCGAGCGGATACATGAAGCTGCCGCCGAAGGCGTCGAGCGGCAGCGGCCAGCCGAGCGTGTGCACGATCGCATCGAGCGGCTGTTCGGTTTCCCAGATCTCCTTGACGCCGAGCGCGAAGATCTGCGGATTCGCGCTGGTGACGCCCTGCCAGTCGAGGTACGCCTGTGACAGGGCGCCGCGTGTCCCTTCTGCTATGGCGGTGACCCGCGCGACGATGTCGGTGGGGGGCGAGTAGCCCGGACCAGGTTCCCGATTTCGGTTTAGTCCCGTCGGCGCAGTGCGTACTCCTATTACCTTCTCTCCCTCCACCAGCAGCGACTCGGCCGGAAAGCCGGTGAAGACGTTCACCCCGAGCGCCTCGGCCTTCTCACCCAGCCAGCGGACCAGCTCGCAGATCGAGGCGACGTGATTGCCGTGATTCTTCATGGTCGGCGGCGTCGGCATCCGCAGCGATCGGTTCTGCATCAAGAGATAAACGCGTTCCGCTTCGACCGGCCGGCGGAACGGGAAATCGGAATCCTTCAGCTCGGGAAAGAGGGTGCGCAGCGAGCGCGGATTCACTACCGCACCCGAGAGGCAGTGCTCGCCGAGCGATGCGGCTTTCTCGAGCACCGCGATATTGATCTCACCCAGCGCGCCGCCTGCTTCGTTGTCCTGCTGAACCAGGCGCGCGAGGTGAATCGCGCCGGCGAGACCGGCGGGCCCGCCACCGACGAATACGACATCCATGTCCACACTCTCGGCGTCCGGCTTCTCCTCGAGTATGAGTCGGTCTTTTGGAAGCGGCGGCTGATGGCGCGCCGGAATAATCGGCAATCCGTTGCTCACGTTGTCATCCGGGTTTCGTAGCCAGGCTCGAGCTGCGCGTCGTCCGACGTCAGCAGGCGCACGACTTTTACGTCCGTGCCGGCCGCAATCTCGCCCACATCCTCGGGCACCACCATGAGTCCGTGGGCATGAGCGACCGAGCTGAGAATGCCGGAGCCCTGCGGGCCGGTCGTCCTCGCGACGAGTATGCCAGCTTCCAGGGTGAGGCGCACGCGCAGGAACTGCGTCAGCCCGGTGCCGGTCGCCACGCGCTCACCGAGCCGCGCCGTCACGACCGGCGAATGCAGTGCGCGCCGGCCGAGCATTTTGCGCAAGGCGGGCTTGACCAGGATCTCGAAGGTCACGACCGCCGATACGGGATTGCCCGGTAATCCGAAAACGGGAACGTGGTCCGACGACCCAAACGAAAATGGACTGCCCGGCCGGATGCGCACGCGCCAGAAGCGCGTCCTCACGCCCAGCTCCTCCAGCACGTCTTTCACGAGATCGTGCTCGCCGACACTCGCGCCTGCCGAGGTGACCAGCACGTCGGCCTGCAGCCCGCGCGTGAGCTGCGCATGCAGATCGGCTCGCTCGTCCCGCGCGATGCCGAGCAGCACCGGCTCCGCGCCCGTCGCGCGCACCGCGGCCGCCAGCGCATAGGAGTTCGAGTTGACGATGCGCCGTCCGGCCAGCACCTCGTCGAATGCGGTCACGTCCACCAGCTCATCGCCGGTCGAGAGAATCGCGATTACCGGCCTCCGGTGGACGCGCACTCTGGCGCAGCCGATCGAGGCGAGCAAGCCGATCTCGCCGGCGCGCAGACTCGTGGCCGCCGCGACCGCCACGCCGCCGGCCGTCACATCTTCGCCGCGCGGCCGAATGTTGCGGCGCGCATCACCAGCCGAGAATACGACGACGTGCTCACCATTCTCCTGCGTGTGCTCGCTGCGCACCACGCTGTCCGCACCGTCCGGCACCGGCGCGCCCGTCATGATCTTGATCGCCTCGCCGCCGCCGACCGCGCGCGCGGCGAACGCGCCGGCCGGTACGCTCTCGATCAGCTTCAGTCGGATCGGCGCGTCGCGCGTCGCGCCGGCAATGTCGTCGCTGCGCACCGCGAAGCCGTCCATCGCGCTGTTGTTCCACAGCGGCAGATCGATGGGTGATACGGCATCTTCGGCGAGCACGCGCCCGAGCGCATGCTCGAGCGGCACCTGCTCGGCATCGGTCGGCGCGACCGCGGCGAGTATCTCCGCGAGCGCAGCCTGCAGGCCGATCCAGTCCGCGTCGCGCGAGCCGTCTCTCATGGCGCCAGGTTCTGCGCGAGATCCTGCGCGCGCGCGAGCTCTTCGCGCGTGTTGACGTTCATGAAGAGCACGGGCGGCTCACCGAACGCGCGCACAGCATCGATGCCGATCGGCACGACGCGCACGGCATCATGAAAGCCGATCATGCGCTGGTCGCCGCGTGCGATCGCCGCTTCGATGGCCGGAATGCAACGTCGCGAGTAGAACGCAAAGAGCGGCTCGACGCCGCGCGGTCCGCCGCTCTCCGGTGCAACGACGTCGGCGTTGGTCTCGCGTGCGGTTGCGACGATGCATGCGAGCAGCGCGCCCGATGCGAACGGCATGTCGCACGCGATCGTCACAATGCCGGCCGCGCCGCGCTCCTCGCTCCAGCACAGTGCGGTCAGCACGCCGGCCAGCGCGCTGCCGGTCTGCACTGCATCACGGCGGACCGCCAGCCCGAGCGGCGCGTAGGCGGCGGCATCGTTCGCGATCACTACCACGTCGCTGGTCACGTGGCGCAGCGCCGCGATGACTCGTTCGATTATCGGCCGGCCCCCGATCTCGGCGTAGGCTTTCAGATCGCCGAACCGCGTGTTGCGTCCGCCCGCCATGACAACCCCGAGAATTCCGAATTCGGGAACCTGGTCCGGCTGGCGCGCCGCCCGCGCGATCACCGGCAGACCGGCCGCGCGCGCGACCCGCGTCGCACGCGTCGTGGCCAGCGAACGGCTGGCCAGCCCCGCCACCCC
>JBQTJO010000218.1:0-4372 GCA_052387015.1 Gemmatimonadota bacterium | reverse complement strand
ACTTGAGGGACCAACTCTCGATCTCAACTTGGTAGTGCGAATCGGTTCAGCGGCGGCCCGGCAGGGAAGGCGGGAAGTTGATAGTTATCTCCTAATCGCTTACGGCTCAAATGTTTGCGTGACCTGCCTGAATGCCGGACTTAGAAGCCTCCGCCAATGGCGCGTGAAAGCGAGTCCAGTGCACGCCGTAATCGGTGAAGAAAGCCGAGGTGACCGCGAGCGCGCCGCCCTTTTGCGCGAAGACAGCCTACTCCCATACCCGATTACGTTTGTCCCTGCAGCTGATCTACAGCGGACGCTTTTTTCTCACCTCGGCGAGGAACATGCGGAGGAGCCTATCTATCTTTTGATCGATCGCCAGTTCAAGATCAGATCGGTTTTTCAGGCGGATCAGAAGAGACCGGATTTGCTCGACGAGTGGCTCGAGGCAATCTCTAGATGAACTGGAACAGCAACAGATTCGGCGGCGTTAGGCGCGCGTTGGTCTTCGCGGCGATCACGACCGTCCCGAGCTGCGACCGCCCCCCAGTGCGATCGCTGGATGACACTGAAGCAACTATCACCGGCGACTGGGCGCGTGTGTTTACCGGGGGCGAAGTCCAACTCCAGTTGCCGGCTGGCAGCCGACGACTAAGCCGTGTTTCGCAGGTTGTCGTGGGTAGGACGGGCGAACTGTTCATCCCGGATCCAAAGGCCGGGAGAGTACTCATTTTTGGGCCAAATGGCTCGTTCGTACGGGGAATACGTACGACCGAAAGCGGGCCTGCCGCCGTGAGGTTACTGGCCGCAATTGCGCTCGATGATAAAGACAACCTTTTCATTTATGACGCGATCGATCAGCGGATTACTGTGTTGCGTGCCCCTGATTACGAGGCCATAACCCACCAGTTCCAAATTCCCTCGCCGTTAAGTAGCTTCATTGCGCTGCCGACCGGCGCCGTCGTGACGTTCTTCCCTGCTGGCGATCACGTATTCACGAAGTACGACGCGGCAGGCCGGAAGGCAGCATCTGCGGACCTCCGGCTGGATAAAAAGCTGCGGGTATTCCACGGCAGAATCCAGACTGGGAGCGTCATCACAAGCGGAACGCGCGACCTGTTTGGTGTACACCCCGCTTCGTTTTCAATAGTTCGCATGTCACCCGGCTTACGCATCCTCGAATTCTTCAAAGGCAAGCGTGGGGACAAGTGGGCACCAAGACCAGACCGATTTCCGGCGGATCTGAATCCGTACGGATTCAAGCGGGGCCATGAGCTATGGTGGAACGGCTTTACGCATATCGGACGCCTTTACTCGCTGACGGGGAACCATCTTTTGCTATCGATGTTCAAAAGTATGGGCTTGAACCAGGAGCAATCGTTTGTCAACGTCTATGATGTAAATGGCAGGGTCCTAGCGCGCGGCTTGGCGGTCCCTCACAGCGCGCTTGTCGTCGGGGCGGGGGATAGCAGAGTCTTTCTCGCCCGCAACGTGCGGCTCAATGCAGACGAATCAGTGGATCCGCTGCACTTCTACTCTTACCGGTTAACCTATCGCGATGTCACACAATAGAAGACGCAGGCGGTTTGCGGTCGGAGAAGGCACGTCCTTAGCGCGATTCCTAATCGTACTCTCATTCGCAGTCGCCGCCGCCGGCTGCGTACAAGACCAACAAGCAGGTGAGCGGTGGACAGGCACCGTCGACACGTTGCCGTCCGGACGACTTATCATCGATAATGGCGACGCAACCATCTGGGAGTCAGGCAGTGAGTGGACGGTCAGCGAAATCGTGAGGCTCGGCAGTACCGAGGGTGAGGGTCCGGAAGTGTTTGGCAATATCACCGCATTCGCAGTTGATAATCTTAAACGTATTTGGATACTTGATGACCATGCCCAGCAGATTCGGGTGTTCACGGAAAGCGGCAGCCACGTCCGTTCGCTCGGCCGTAAGGGCGGCGGTCCTGGAGAGTTCAGCCGCGCGGTTCGAATCGATGTCGATCCGTCCGGTCGCGTGTGGGTAATGGATCCCGAGAACAACCGATTGTCGGTATTCGACAGTGCCGGCAAATTCGTTTATGATAAGCCGAGTAGTGGCACTTTTCTGATCTTTCCATGGCCAGGCGGCTTCGACGAGGTAGGCCGGTATTACGCTCCGGTCCCGCGCTTCAAGGACGGGAACTTCAGCTTTGGGCTCGCGCGCTACGATACGGCTTTCAACGGACTAGACACGCTCGAAATCCCTCGCGATCCGCGGCAACGCAAAAAGTTTTCGCTGATAGGCGCCAAAGGCGGATTAAGCGCAGGTGTGCCTTTTCAGGGCGGGCTCGTGTGGCGGATCTCTCGTAAGGGCAATTTGTGGGGGCTGCTCACGGACGAATACAAGATCTTCGAACTTAATGACCGTGGCGACACGATTCGAAGCATCACGCGCGCTTTCACTCACGCGCCGGTGACCGAACGCGACCGCGAGGAAGCGCGCGAGGATCTCAAATGGTTTACCAGCCAAGGCGGACGGATTGATTGGTCACAGCTGCCTTCAACAAAGCCCGTCGCGAACGGGATATTTGAGGATGATGAGGGCAACGTCTGGGTGGATGTGGTGTCGACCGAACACAAAACTGGCAGTTCGGCGGATATTTTCGATCGCGACGGACGGTATCTAGGTGCTCTCAAGCTGCCCTTCTTCCTAAAAAATTACCCGGTCCCGCTCGTGAGCCGTAGTCGGTTATACGCGGTTGCCCGCGATTCGCTCGACACTCCTTTTTTTGTAATAGCGAACATCAGAAAGCCGCAGTGATCTAAACGCCCGTGGCCGCCTGCTTCTGAGCTGCTCGCCGATTCTGTTCCAGGAATTATGTCAGTCTCGCAGGGTGAACTCTCGTTCGGTCTGATCTTACTTTCGTTCTCAAGCGCGCGGGAGTCGTCGAACGCCGAAAGCGCCGTCAGGCGCGTAGGCGACGCTCAAGAGCTCGATTTATTCCGCACCGTTCGATTATCAAGTGAGCTGTGCGGCCGAAAAGTATTGTGCGCAAGGCGCCACGCTTCGAGATGATCCGCACCCGGCGCGCCTGCCATGTTCTGGGTGCGGCGCCTGCGACGCTCTATCCTCGCCGGCGCCCGCGACGAGCGCGAGAAGGAGCCCCGGCAGCCGTCGGCGCACGCACTGTCCGCAGTGGAGCGCAACGAAGTGCACATGGCGGGTCGCCGGCGTATATCGGGACTCACTCCTTTGTTGAATCAGTTCGCATTTCTGGGATTCTGAAAGGTGACTCGCTGGCCTCGAGCTAACCGTGTTATATTTCGCGCAACCCCCTCTAGCCGATCCGGCATCTGACCGTTGTGCCGACAGTCCACCTCCCGCTCCACGATCGCATGGCCAGAGCTGGGCAGCGAGAATTTGGAGAATGATGATTACAAAGAGAAGGCTTGTTGCCTTAGCCGCCCTCGGAGTCCTTGCCGCGAGTAGCGGCGCCGCGGTCGTTTTCCGGCTGAACGGCCAGTCGGCTGCTCCACACCTCGCGATTCCGGTCGAAGGCGACGCCGTCATCCGCGACACCCTCGTGCTGGCCGTGTCCGCGGCCGGCCAGGCCGCGCCCTGGCGCGAGGCCGTGATCACGGCCCGGGGGGCCGGCCAGGTGCAGAGCGTCGCGCGCGCGGAGAATGCGACCGTCGGCGCGGACGCCTCGCTCGCGTCGATCCGGCCACTCTCGCCGCGCACGCACTGATCGCCCGTGCGGTGGAGAACAGTCCGATTCTTCAGGAGGCGCATGCAAGCGTGCGCGCCGCGGCGAAACGCGCGGGTCGCCAGGCCACGCTGCTGGTCGACGTCGGGAGCCGCCAGCCCGGGCTGCTGCTAGCGGCTGCACTGGCCGAACAGGAAACCGCTGGAAGGCGGCCGGGCCCTGGTCGGGATAGGCGCGACGATAGAGCATGATACCAGACTACCGGAAACCTGTATGTCTGGCGCACCAAGACCGGCGCGAACGAAGTGACTCTTGCATCACTTGGGGGGGCGGGGGCTTATCTTGGTGGAGGAACTCCGGAAGCCTGGCATTCCCAAACGATCGGTTCAGCACTTTCGCTTGAAGAAACGCATCTTTTGCCCCATGCGACATGTGGTTTTATTCGGGTTGATCGCATCCTTAGGCGCGCAGTTCAGCGGTTGCACAGACCGGCCGAACGAGCAGCGAAATGAGGCCGGGATAGACACGCTTCCGAGTGGCGCAATTGAGGTGCGCAATTCCAGGCAGGGAGCTTGGGACGCCGTTACAAGCTGGAAGCTCGAGCCCGATTTACGCATCGGCTCACCGACGGGTCCCGACGCGTTTAGTTCGGTCGAACAAATCGCCGTAGATGCATTCGGACGAATGTTCATACTCGATCGCGGGGCCAG
>JBQTJO010000217.1:0-2557 GCA_052387015.1 Gemmatimonadota bacterium | reverse complement strand
CCGCTACATCTGGTTCGAGAGCACCATTCGCGAGGTGCCGCGCTCGGGGCGTGACGTTCCGCGCGAGCTGGTCGTGGTCTCGCGTGACATCACCGAGCGCAAGTTGCAGGAGGAGCGCCTCAAGGAGATGGCGATCCTGGATGACCTCACCGGACTCTACAACCGGCGCGGTTTCATGGCGCTCGCCAGCCAGCACCTCAAGCAGGCGAAGCGCGCGAAGCGTCAGGCGCTACTGGTTTTCGCCGACCTGAACGGACTGAAGGGCATCAACGACACGCACGGCCATGCGGATGGTGATCGCGCGCTGATCGCCGCGGCGGAAGTGCTCAACCGAACCTTCCGCGATTCGGACGTAGTTGCGCGCGTCGGCGGCGATGAGTTCGCGATTCTCGCCGTCGAGGCGGCTGCCGATGGCGTGGAGGCGATCAAGGCGCGCCTGCAGGCCGCGCTCGACGTCGCGAACCGCGGCAGCGCGCGGCCGTATCAGCTTTCGGTCAGTGTCGGTATCGTCTCCTACGATCCGGACGCCGACGCCAGCGTCGAGGAGCTGATGGCGGTCGCCGACCGGGAGATGTACTCCAACAAACGCAGCTTCAGGCCGCAGTTCAATTAGCGCGTTCAGCGCGTCAGGCTGATCAACAGGTAGGTCAACGCGGCCATGCCGGCGGCCGCCGGGATGGTCAGGATCCACGCCCAGACGATCCGCCCCGCTACACGCCAGCGCACGGCCGAAAGGCGCTGGGTCGCGCCCACGCCCACGATCGCGCCCGTGATCGTGTGCGTCGTGCTCACCGGAATCCCGAGATTAGTGGCGAACAGGATGCTCAGCGCGCCGCCCGTCTCCGCGCAAAATCCGCCCACCGGCTTCAACTTCGTGATGCGTGTGCCCATGGTGTGCACGATGCGCCAGCCCCCGAACAGCGTGCCGAGCCCGATCGCGATGTGCGCGGTCAGCGCTACCCAGAAGGGAATGTGATCGGCATTGGGCAGATAAAAGTGGCTGAGCCAGCCGGTTTGCGTTGCAAAAAGAGCACTGGCCGAAACCAGCAGGCTCACCACGATGCCCATCGTCTTCTGGGCGTCGTTCGCGCCGTGCGAAAGCGAGAAGAGTGCGGAGCTCGCCAGCTGCAAACCGCGGAACAGCTTGTCGACACGCCCTGGCGTGGCATGCCGGAAGATCCAGAACGTGATGACCATCAGCAGGTAGCCGAGCAGGAAGCCGATGACTGGCGAAAGGAAAATGAAAATGACCGTCTTGCTCCAGCCCGACGGAATGATCGCGGTGAAGCCGGCGGCCGCGATCGCCGCGCCGGCGTAGCCGCCCAGCAGCGCATGCGACGAGCTCGACGGCAGCCCGTAATACCAGGTGATCAGATTCCAGATGATCGCGCCCATCAGTCCCGCCAGAATCACATCGGGCGTGACGATGTTTATGTCGATCATCCCTTTGCCGATCGTCTTCGCTACCGCGGTACCGACCGCCCAGAGCGCGATGAAATTGAAGAAGGCCGCCCACAGCACCGCCAGGCCGGGCGGCAGCACACGCGTGCCGACCACCGTGGCAATGGCGTTCGCGGAGTCGTGAAAACCGTTGATGAAATCGAAGACAAAGGCGATGAAGACGATGATGAGTACGTAAACGATGGTCGCTTCAGGCATGCTTGATCGTGATGCTCTCGAGTACGTTGGCTACGTCCTCACACTGATCCAGAGCGCGCTCCATAGTGTCGTACAGCTCCTTCCACTTGATCACCTCGAGCGCGTCCAGCTGACCGGAGAACAGCTCGACGACCGCGGCGCTGTAGAGCGCGTCGCCCTCCTCCTCCAGCCGCTTGATCTCGCGACTGCGGGCCTCCACGATCTTCGCCTGCTTCATGCTGGTGACCGCCCACTCGATCGCCTCGGTCGCGCGCACGATGACCTGCGCCAGCAGCCGGCCCGACTGCCGCACCTCCCGGATCTGGAACATCTGCGCGCGCCGTGCACAGCCGTCGATCAGGTCGATGACTTCGTCCAGCTGCTGCACGAGCAGGTGAATGTCTTCGCGGTCGATCGGCGTGAGAAAGGCCTTTTGCAGCTTGTCGATGGCGGTGTGCGTGATCACATCCGCCTCGTGCTCCAGGTCCTTGATCGCCTGCACATGCTGCTGGAGGTTGTGCGGCTCCGCCAGCAGCCGGTCGAACAGGCGCGCGGCGGCCGTGGCGCGGCGCGCCAGGTCGCTGAACATGTCGAAAAACTGCTCGTCGCGCGGCAGAAATTTGCTTAGCACCGATCCTCTTCACAAACGGGTGGCTCTCAGACGATCAGAATGTCGGGCACGCTGCGATGTGTAAAGGCCAGGCGCTCTCGTCGTGACACGTCGGTATGAGAACCGCTGAGGTGAGGGGATGAAAGAAACGGAGCCCGATCAAAGGCTCCGTTTCAGAGTGCGCCCGAGTGGATTCGAACCACTGGCCTCATCCTCCGGAGGGATGCGCTCTATCCAGATGAGCTACGGGCGCCTTACATGTGTGAATCGAATAAGCCGAGTTCTGTCCTCCAGTCATCCGCCGAAGCC
>JBQTJO010000216.1:0-6375 GCA_052387015.1 Gemmatimonadota bacterium | reverse complement strand
GTACCTATACCTGTGCCATCGCCTCGCGGAGTACCCCCCGAACATCTTCCAGGCGATCACGGATGCCGTAAGAGCTCCAAGCTCCATCGCCGCCCAACACGCGGATGCAGGCGACGGAGGGCCGGGCATACTTTCAGAGTAGCATCAGCTCTTGCGCGCCGGCCTCCGCGCCTGATCCTTGAGTCGGTGATATGACTGGGCGGGTGTCAAATGTGGTAGTGATGGGTGTGTTGCTGTTCAGTATGGCGCAAGCAGCTCGATGCATGTGAAGAACGGAGGCGTCCGGGGCGGCTTCGACGATGAATCCTGCTGATATACGCCGGTCAGAGAAGTGCGCGTAAAGCGCATTCATCGGAGCGGCAAGAATTGGATTCGTCGGGAGCTGGCTCATTCCAGGCACGGGGATTCTGCACAGCAGTGTGGCACTGGGCATGACCGCATAACGGATGCGAGAGTGCTCCACAATCGTGCCCAGGGCTGACCTGCATTCCATCACGGTTCGGTTTCCCTACGCTGCGCGTGTAGTTGGTGCATCAGTTGCGAGCGGCACCTCCTGCATAACGGCCCAGAGAAAACCGACGAGCTCGCGTGCGACGGCGACGGCCGCGATCTGTAGCACTTTCCGATATGAGGGGTGCTGATACAGCTTGTGCAGCCGGTGCTGCGCTTTCCATGCGTGAGTAGTCACGGCGGCAGGCTCTACCTTTTGGCGGGCCCTTAAAGCTGCGCTGATGCGCGGCTTGTGCCGATAGGTCCATGCCGCCTGCACGAGCACATGACGGCAATGGGTGTTGCCGGCCTTGGTGATCGAACCTCGTCGTTCGCGACTGCCAGTGGAGTTTTCTCTGGGCACGAGACCGAGGTAAGCCATGAGCTGCCCGGTGTTTCAAACCGGCGCCAGTCGACGAGCTCGGAGGCGAGCACCATGGCACCGTGCACCTGCAGACCACGAAAACACTGCAAATACGCAACTGCGGTTGCGAGAGCCGGTGTGAGAGCGAGCGCTTCGATTTGTCGATCCAGCTCATCGCGCCGCGCGATCTTGTACTCGAGCAGCGCGAGGTATTCGCGGTAGACGAAAGCATCCTCGGTTGCGAGCGGCGAATTCGACGACGCCAGATGGCGCAGCCAGAGGAAGTGCTTGCTGCTCCAGTTGCTACCCTCGCGATAGACGAAGCCGCGGCGTGCGAGAAACTTGAGAATATAGTGGCGTGACTTGAGCGCTTAGCGCTGAAAGGTTTCACGGCAGCGTCCGATGTCACGCACGCGCTCTTCCGCTTCGGAAGGGATGCGCACAGGCTGGACGGCGTCGTGCTTGTCGTGTTTGCGCTGGGTGCCTGGTTTGGTGGGAATGAGCGAAGGCGCAATCACGTCACAGGCATAGCCCCACTCGCGCATGGCCCGCTGCAGCACGTAGCCGGCACCACTGGCCTCGTAGCAGGCGCGAATCTCGACGTTCGCAGCCAGCCGATCAATGAAGCGCTTCAGCTTAAGGAGGTCGCTGGGCAGCCGTTCCACCCGTGTGGGTGCGGCCGCATCGTTCGGCAGCACCGCGATGGTGACGGACTCCTTGGGCACATTCATTCCGAGATACAGTGTTGAGCATGACATCGGCTGGTCCTCCGCGTGTTGTGCGACGGTTGGTTTTCGGTCGCATGTGGCTCTGGCAATCCTGCGTGAACACGGGAGAGCTAACCCACGTTCAGGCCGGAGGGCCAGCCAGTCATAATTTCTAGGCGGCAGCGATGAATGGCATATCGCCGATTCGTAACGGGTCTCTGACGCGTATCGACGCGGAATCGCGGACGTTCTCACCCGGGAGCTGCGGTTGAACGGCAAAACGACCGCGGAGAACGGCGCGCGCTTTCGACGGGCCGACTTCGGCGATCCCGACGAGCTGGCCAACGCGAGCGCGGAGGCGAAGTACGCCTCGGTCGCGGCGGCGATTCTCGCGGCGCATCCGCACGTGATCGCGATCGCAGGAAGCATCGAGACGGAAAAGATCATCGTGGCCGTGGAGCGGGAGTGCTCCGCGGCGCTCTACAGGCCGCGCTGGATCGGGACAGAAGGTGTAGGCATCGTCGCGGCCCGCATCGCGTCCCCGGACAAGACCTTTCCGGGGCGCTTCCTCACGACCAACGTGCGAGTCGACTTTGATGGGCGGACCATGGCAGCCGAGCCCTCACGACTCGGAAGAAATTCGTGTGAAGGTGACGCGCGCTCGTTCCGCTCGCGGCTGCGGCTACTCGTGGATCTCGTCGACGCGCGGCCGCTGCCGACCTATGTCGTCCGATCTTCATCCTGTGGGACTCGACCGTGGCACAGTCGTCATCGTCGCCTATGATGCGCGGTGGCTCGGGGAATTCCAAAGGGCAGCGGACGAGGGTTCCAGTTCGCGGTGCGCGTCGTTCAGGATTTCGTGAACGTGACCGATTCCTCTATCGATCGGTCCGGGCTGCCTGGTGTATCGGTACCGGGCGAGTTCACGAAGCCCTGCATACGATTCTCTTCCTGAAGGCCACCTTGGAGCCGAAAGTCGCGGCTCGAGCGCGTTCCGTACGGCATGCGCCAGATCAGGAGGACACTGCTGCGGTTCTTCTCATTCTTGCCGGGCAGTGGTCCCAGCTCGCCGGTTACCGCGAAGGCAATCGGATTGCCGCCGCTGGCTGTGTAGCTGCCGCTGCCGGACACGGTCGCGCGCTCGCCGACGTCGACAATACCGGATTGGGTGAACACGAATTCCAGCGATCCGCCCAGAGCGCTGCCACGCCACGTACCCGGCAACGTGGCAACGAGGTGTTCGTCCTTGGAGCCCGCGATTTCCGCGCAGGCTGTCTCAAGCACTGTCATCGCCACTGCCAATCGTCGCATAACCAACCTCGCACAGGACAGAGTTCGACTCGCTTTTGCGCGGGGACATCACACCCTATTTTGCGCACTGGCCGTTACGCCGCCGTGTCCTGCCGTTACCACGTCTACAAGTAGGTTCGTTTGAACGATCAGCAATTGAAGTCGACGTCGTCCAATTCAGTTCTGACCGCCATCGGCAACACGCCGCTGGTCGAGCTGCAGCGGGTCGTGCCAGCCGGCTCGGCCCGCATGGTCGCCAAGCTCGAGTCCGCGAATCCGACCGGCAGCATGAAAGACCGCATGGCCGCGGCCATCATCCAGCGCGCGATTACCGACGGCCGGCTCATGCCACAGGGCACCATCGTCGAATACACCGCCGGCACCACCGGCATCTCGCTCGCCTTCGTGGCGGCGGCACTCGGCTACGCAACGCACTTCGTGACGTCCGACGCATTCAGCGAGGAAAAACGGCGCACTATGCGGGCGTACGGCGCCGAGCTCACGCTGGTCCCGAGCGATCGGCAGCGCATAACCGAGCAGCTGATCAAGGCCCTGATCGCGAAGGCAGGCGAGATCAGCGCGCAGCCGGGACACTGGTGGTGCGATCAGTTGAACAATTCGGACGGTGAAGCGGGCTATCATGCGCTCGGCGCCGAGGCATGGCGTCAGGCGGGCGGCGGCATCGACGCGTTCGTGCACGCGGTCAGCACGGCCCACTCGATTCATGGCACCGCGACAGCGCTGCGAAACTTCAATTCCCTGCTGCACGTCGTGGCCGTCGAGCCGGCGGAATCGGCGGTGCTGTCGGGCAAACCGTCCGGCGCGCACAAGATCGAAGGCATCGGTATCGGCTTCGTGCCGCCCCTATGGAAGCCCGCGGCAGTGAATGAGATCATGACTGTGACGACCGACGACGCGAAGCGGATGGCGCGCCGGCTCGCAAGCGAGGAGGCGATCTTCGCCGGCCCGTCCACGGGCGCGAACGTGGTCGCGGCGCTGCGCGTCGCGGAGCGGCTCGGCCCCGGCGCGACGGTCCTGACCATCGTCGTCGATTCCGGGCTGCGGTATGTGGCGGGAGACGTGTTTCGCGAGAAATAGCAATCAGGTAACTTGCCGGGACGACCACCAGGCGGAAACCCATGAAACTACCCACGCGATTTCTGGTCGGTGCCGCGGCCATGCTGGGAATAGCGGCCGCAACTGCGCAACCGGAATTCATCCTTCCCGCAGTTGTGCTCGCGGGCGCAGCCGCCGTGGCCGGGCGCGCAGCAAGGCAACGACAGCTCGCGGCGTCGCTGGCCGAGATGGAGAAGCGCCTCAGCCTGACGGAAGGCGAGCTGGAATCGGCGAGCAGCGAGCTCGGGCAGCTTCGGGTCGAGCGGGAATTCGACCGCCAGCTGCTACACGCACCGAAAGCTCCTAGCAATCCATGAACCTCGCGATCGTCAAGCGCGTGCTCTTCCCGGTCGCGATCGCATGGGCCGTGCTCAACGTGGGCGGCGCAGGCTATGCCGCGTATCTGGCCGAGCCGGTGCACGCCGGGGTTCACGGCGCGGTCGCGATCGCCTTCGGAATTGTGGCGTACTGGCTGCGGCGGCCCTCGGCCGGACGCGTGCGCGATACTCGTGTCGCCGTGCTCGAGGACGAGGTCAGCGATCTGCAGCGTCAGCTCGATCAGGCGCGCGAGGAACGCGATTTCGCCGAACGGCTGCTGGAGCGGCGACCGGACCCGGAGCGAGTTCGCAAAACGACGGCTGAATAATGGCCCGAGTACTCGTGATCGGCGGGACGCTCTTCATCGGCCGCGCGCTCGTGGAGCAGCTGCTCGAGCGCGGCGACGACGTCGCGATCATGCATCGCGGCCAAGGCACGCCCTGGGCCAGCCGGGTCGCCGAGATCCAGTGCGATCGCAATGATGTTGCGGCGGTCAACGCCGGGTTGCAGGACACGCGCTTCGAGGTTGTCTACGACAACGTCTATGACTGGCAGCGCGGAACCAGCGCCGACCAGGTGATGGCCGGCGCGCGCGCGGCTGCCGATGGCCTGCGCCGGTACGTCTTCATGTCCAGTGTCGCCGTGTATGGTGAAGGCGGCGAGTACGACGAGACCGGTCCGCTGGTGCCCTCCGACTACCCGAATCCGTACAGCGCACAGAAGGCCGACAGCGAACGAGCGCTCTTCGATCTGCATCGGCGAGCCGGCGTTCCCGTTACTACGCTGCGGCCTGCGTTCGTCTACGGACAACACAATCCGTACGAGCGTGAGGCGTTCTTCTGGGATCGCGTGCTGGCCGAGCGGCCAATCATCATCCCGGAAGACGGGCTGGCCTCCATGCAGTGGGTGTACTCGCAGGATGTCGCGCGCGCGGCGATTCTCGCCGCAGACAACGATGTCGCGGTCGGCCACGCGTACAATCTCGCGAGCTATCCACCCATCACGCAGGTCGGGTTCGTGCGGCTGCTGGCGAAGATCGCCGGGAAGGAGCCGCAGCTCGTGCACATCCCGCGCGAGAGGATCCGGCGAGCCGGCGGGGATGTGTTCGCGCCGCCGTATTATTTCGGCGTGTACCTCGACATTCCGCCGATCACCGCGCTCGGCGGTCGTGTGCGCGCCGAGCTGGGTCTCGAGCTGACGCCGCTCGAGGATGGCTTGCGTGAGACGTATCGGTGGTATCAGCAGCAGGAGCGGCCGCGGCCGGATTTCTCGTGGGAGGATCGGCTTCTCGTGTCTGCGCGGTCATGATGAGATTCGAGTTCTTCGCTTAGTGATGATCGTATTATTCTGAGCCGGAGGGGCGCCGCAGCATGGCCGACAGATTCGGTGTAGTGATACGGACCGACGCGGGACCCGGGGTCCTGCATCAGCTGACCGGGGTGGTCTCGCACCGGCAAGGCGACATTTCCTTGGTCGAGATCGTCAGCCAGGCAGCGGGAGACGCGCGCATCTATTTCGAGATCGAGATGGCGGACGAGCCGGAAGCTCTGATCGCCGACTTCGCCGCACTCCCGGTCGTGCATGAGGTCTCGCTCGTAAAGACCCTGCAAACGATTTACGGCAAGCGCATTATCATCATGGGCGGCGGCGCTCAGGTCGGGCAGGTCGCGATCGGCGCCATCTCGGAAGCGGATCGACACAACATTCGCGGCGAACGCATCTCGATCGACACCATCCCCCTGGTTGGCGAGCAGACTCTTGCGGACGCGGTCCGCGCGGTCGCGCGGCTGCCCCGCGCTTCAGCACTCGTGCTGGCCGGTTCGCTCATGGGCGGCGACATCGAAAGGGCGGTTCGGGACGTCCGTGAGCAGGGATTGCTCGTGGTCAGCTTGAACATGGCCGGCACCGTTCCGGACGCCGCGGATCTCGTCGTCACGGATCCGGTGCGGGCCGGCGTCATGACCGTCATGGCCGTGGCGCGCCCGGCCCCGGTCAGTATCGCACAGCGCGAGCGCCGGCTCTTCGACGCCGCAGTCTTCTGTCGCCGGGCGCGCGGGAGCCGGCAGTGTTGTCGGCACGGCCAGCGTGCGC
>JBQTJO010000215.1:0-7665 GCA_052387015.1 Gemmatimonadota bacterium | reverse complement strand
GTCCGGCGCCCACCAGTAGCCGAAACCGCCATAGCGCGACTGCGCGATCAGCTTGTTGCTCTTCGCGGCGACGTCGTACAGGTAGAGCTTCTGGTTCTTGTCGTCGTGCGCGATGTGCTTGCCGTCCGGGCTGACCTCGAGGTCCCAGCGCAGGATCTGCGCGTCCTTGGTCAGCTGCGTCCGGCTGCCATCCGTCTGCTCCCGCCAGATCTCGACCTCGCCCGAGCGATCGTTGAGCGTGAACAGCGACTTGCCGTCCGGCGCGAAGCGCAGCCCGCGGTAGCGCACGCCGCCGTTGTTGGGGAGATGAATAAACCTTCCCTGGCCCACGGGCGCGATGAACACCATCCCGCGAGCGATGAGGGAGATCCGATCTCCAGCTCTATCGATACGGTAGTCGGTCAGGAAGTCGATCGGCTTTTTCACCCAGCGGTCGCGAAGCTCGCCCAGGTCGGTCGTGATGGTGATGTTCAAGGCAGAGGAAGCCGCTTTGGCGAGGACCGGAGCTGAAACATCGATGACGTGAATGTCCGCGCCCTGCTGATAGGCGATCCGGCCGTTGTGCAGCGAGATGTCGCGTACGTCGTAGTCCGTGTGGAACGTGTGCTGCTTCAGGTCTTTGCCATTCTGATCCATGGACCAGATGTTCATGACGTCATCACGGTCCGACACGAAATAGACCCGCCCATTCCACACCCGCGCATAACGCGAGGTCCCCATGTAATCACAGGTCAGACAGACCGCTTCACCATCTCCCCTACTCCCCTCCTCCCCTCCACCCCATCTCCAAATGTTCTGCGCGGTCCCGCCCTTATAGCGTTTAGTGTTCGACCACTGCTGCGGGTTGCGCGTGAAGAAGAGCGTGCCGCCATCCCAACTGCCCTCGTACGCCTGAGCGAGAGGGGCGAGCGTGCGCTGGTTGGTGTTGGGATCGACGGTGAGGAGCTGCGAGGACGGCAGTGTGGAGTAGCGCGTCGTCGTATAGATGATCTTGCTATCCGCGGTCCAGCCGATCACCTGCGCGCCCGCATCCCAGGAATGCCGCTTCGGCGTGCCGCCGGCGATCGGCATCGTGTAGACGTCGCTGACGCCGTCGTAGCGACCGGTAAAGGCAACCGTCCTGCCGTCCGGGCTGATCGCGGGGTGCGTCTCTTCCGCCGGATACGTGGTCAGCCGCTGCGCCGTGCCGCCTGCTTTCCCCACCAGCCAGATATCCCCTTCGCTGACGAAGACGATCGTGTTGGCGTGGAGGCTGGGCTGGCGATAGTAGCCCTTGATGCCCTGCCCCAGGAGCATGGGAGCATGGGACCATGGGAGCATGGGCCCGATGGCAATGAAAAGCGCCGCGAACGCAATGAGACGACGTCGCATTAAGACTCCGAAAACAATGGACTTCCGAAATGACTGCTTGGCTGGCCGGAATGGCACTGGGGATGGAGCGCCGGATGGCCGGAGCGAATATGGCTGTGCCCCGGCCGCTTGTGCAAACTTGGCTTGGGCGTGCCACGTGTATATACTGTATGTATGAAAGATGAAGCGAAAAGAGCCGCGCTCTTCATGACGGGCGGCAGCCAGGCGGTTCGGCTGCCGAAAGAGTTCCGCTTCGAGGGGAATGCCGTGCGCATCTGGCGTGAAGGCAAGCGGGTGATTCTCGAGCCGATCGAGAAGGCAACGTGGCCGGACGGCTTCTGGGAGCGGCTGGCGGAGCTGGGGCCGCTCTCCGACGACTTTGATATCGGGCCTCCGCTTCCCGAATCCCCACATCGGGATGATGTGCTACGGGAATTCGAGCGCGAGCGTGATTGAATTGTCCGCGCGCGGCCTGTGGCCGCAAGCGCCTTTCACTGGCGAAAGCGAGCTGAATTAGCATGTATCTGCTCGACACGGACACGTGCGTCTGGGCACTGCGGAATCATCCGCGCGTGAAGGAACGATTGAGAGCCGTCTCACCCGAAGGCATCGCGACTACGATGATCACGGAAGCAGAGCTGCGCTACGGTAGTTTGGGTAGCCGCGATCCCGCCGGGGATCTGCAGCGTGTCGAAGCCTGGCTGTCGGCTCCGATCCAGGTGCTGCCCTTCGACCGCGCCGCCGCCGCGGTACACTCGCGGGTCCGCTACGCGTTACGCGCGCAGCCGATCGGTGCGCACGATCTGCTTATCGCGAGCATCACGCTCTCTGCCGGCCGCGTTCTCGTGACGTCGAACCTGCGCGAATTCAGGCGAGTACCGGGGCTGGAGGTAGAGGACTGGACCTGAAGAGTGTTCAATCGTAGCAGCGGAATGGCCGGAGTATTACGCTTGTAGGATGAAAGTGAGGATATCCATCACACTGTCCGACGACCTGCTGCGCCAGGTACGACCTGGCCATCGGCCCGGGCGGCCGCTCCGGCCTGATCGAGCGCCTGCTGCGCGACAAAGCTCACCGATTACGTCGGCGCGCTGCGAGGCGAAAAAGTCGCCGAGCTGAATCGCGCGCTGCGCGCCGCACTCGACCTCGCCTGACCGGGTGGTTGTAGTACCGGCGTCAGCGATAAACGTCGCGGCGATGCGCGACTTTCACTACGGTGACGACTAAATCGCGGTCGACAATTTCGTACAAGATTCGATATTTGCCCTGGCGCACGCGATACTTCTCTTCGCCACTCAGTTTCTCGCATCCAGGCGGCCGGGAATCGGAGCTCAATGCTCTGATTCGCGCTACTACGCGCGGCCGATCCCTGGCAGGTAACTCTTCGATTTCCTTCGCGGCCGACCGCTTGGTCAGGACGCTATAACTTGCCACGGCGCTTCAGATCGGCGATGAACTCCTCGAACGGCATCGTCGCCTCGCTTGCACGCTCGCGGAAAGCAGCGAGATCCTCGGCATCCTCGCTTAGCGCCTGACGGAGAGCTGCATTCACCAGGTCGGAAATGCTACGGTCCGTCTCGGCGGCCTTTATGCGCAGCGCCTTGTGGAGGTCGTCGTCGAAATAAATCGTGGCCCGCTTTAAATTTGCCATTTCACATTATAACGCTTTGACTTTATAGCGCCAACCGAAACATGCCTGCGCTATTGCGGCCGCAGAATCGAATTTGAACGTCGGATTCGAGCGCTTTCTCGAGGAGCGCGATTGAGCATCGCCTACATCGACAGTTCGTGTCTGGTAGCGCAGCTCTTCGCCGAGACCCGATCCGCTGAAATTGCGGAGCGCATTGCCGGCTTCGACGGCGTGTGCTCAGCGACCCTGCTCGAGGCAGAAGTGCGTTCTGCGACGGCGCGCGAGCAAGCTCCCGTCGATGAGGAAGCGCTCGCGGTCGTGAACTGGATTCATCCGGCGCGCCGTCTGGAGCGCGAGCTCGCACGCGTTTTCGCCGCGGGTTACGTCAAGGGCGCGGCCGCGTGGCATCTCGCCTGCGCGTTGTACTTCTTCGAGGCGGCGGACGGCGCAACGTTTCTCACGCTGGATGGGCCGCAGAGAGCCGTGGCCGAAAAGCTTGGCTTTGACGTTTGAGCCGTGGTGCGGCTGACGCCGGATATCTGGTCGCGCACAGCCCTCGCCAGAAACGCCTCCACCGCCCGCGTGCTG
Source organism: Gemmatimonadota bacterium (assembly GCA_052387015.1). Classification (GTDB taxonomy): domain Bacteria; phylum Gemmatimonadota; class Gemmatimonadetes; order Longimicrobiales; family RSA9; genus CBJLQC01. The sequence goes on along the minus strand of JBQTJO010000215.1, from coordinate 4,097 downwards.
AGCTGCCCGCATGGTCCATTGAACGCGTAATCGCAGCCGTGCGTGGCCCACGGCAGCTCGATGTATTCGACGTCTTTTCCTGCCTGCTTCAACTTCCCCGCCAGCATCCGGCTGTGCTCGACGGAGACCAGCTCATCGCGCGCGCCGTGGATCAGCAGCGTCGGCGTCGCGCTGCTGACGAAATTCCCGGGCGCCGCGGCGTCGTACGCGTCCGGCGCCTGCGCGGGTGAGCCGCCGAGGTAGTCGCGCAGCACGGCGCGACTGTCGATCACGCGCGGCGACGCCGGGTGCGCCCAGCCCCAGCGCAGGTCGGTCACACCATAGAACGAGATCGCGCCCCGAATCGCCGGGTCGTTCGACGTGTACGCGGCCAGCAGCGCGAGCTGGCCACCGGCCGAACGGCCGAGCAGCACGATTCTGTTTGCATCGAAGCCCAATTCGCTCGCGCGCGATTTGAGAAACGCGATCGCCGCGCGCACATCCTCGAGCGCGGCGGGGAAGCGATGCTCCGGTGCGAGACGATAACCGATCGCGGCGACCGCATAGCCGCGCTGCGAGAGATACCAGTTCAGCTTCGGCAATTGACCCGGATCGCCGCCGCGCCAGCTGCCGCCGTGAATCACGATGACGAGTGGAGCGCTGCCGGGCTGCGCGGGCTTGTAATAGTCGACGGGCAGGTCGCGCGCGTAGAAGTGGCGCGCCGGCTGCGCCCGCGTCATGCGCGTGCCCGCGATCAAGCGCGACCACTCCAACCCGGAGCCGGTGCGCAGCAGCGGCAGCAAGAGCAGCACGCCGGCTACCGCCGCGCCAATGGCTGCGATGCGCAATCCGCGCGGATAGCGATGCACGCCCACCAGAAGGGCGATTGCCGGCAGCGCGAACCAGTAGCCCCACTCGGTCGCAAGGATCGCGATCTGCCAGGTCAGATAGGTCGGCGCGGGCAGGATGGCGAGCAGCGCGAAGCCGCAGTACGCGAGGGTGATGACGAGCAGCATCATTTTCGAAAGTCGGATTCGAAAGTCGGATTCGAAAGTCGGATTCGAACTTCGGATTCGAACACCGGATTCGAACTTCGGATTCGAACACCGGACTGGAAATACGCGGCTTCTAATCCGGTTTTCTAATCCGGTTTTCTAATCCGGTTTTCTAATCCGGTTTTCGAATCCGGTTTTCGAATCCGGTTTTCGAAGTTCGGTTTTCGAATCCGACTTTCTAATCCGCAGTTCAGCTGACCGTCACGAAGGCCACCTTCCACGTGCCATCCGTCTGCGGCTTCCAGATGTGCGTGTAGGTGCCCGTCGCGTTCTGCACACTGCCATCCGGCTGCTTCAGCTTGAACGCATAGCTGCCGATCTCGCTGATCGCATTGCCTTCGCGCAGGAACGCGCTCGGCATGGCGGAGAAGTTCTCGATGTGCGGCAGCACGGGCGCGATCCAGCGCGCCTCGATGTCGCTGATGCCGACGAAACGGTCCATGTCGTTCACCGCCACGGCATCGGCCGCGTAGTAGGCGCGGAACGCGCTCACGTCGCGCCCGCCCCACGCACGCAGCAGCGCCGCATGCGCGCTCGCGATCTCGGACGGCACCGTCGTCGCAGCCTTCACATCCGGCTCCGGCATCGGCAGGCTCGTGTTGAAGATGTCGCGATGCAGCCGCCACGCACCGTCGTCGCCGCGCTTCAACACGACGAGGTACTTGCCGCGATCCGGTATGGGCGGCGAATTCGGCGGATTCAGCGTCATGGTGTAGGTGCCGGTCTCGATGGCGACGTCGCCATGCACCTCGAGATCGACGGTCGTGAACGCGGCCTGGCTCGGCTTGTACTGGTTGACCATGACGCTCAGGAACTGTCCGACGCTCTCGCGGCCGCGCAGCAGCTCCACGTTGGACGCCATCACGATGGGATCCTCGCTGTACATGGAGCTGAGGGTGGCGACGTCGCGCGCGACCAGCGCCGTCGTGAACTGCTGATTGATGCGGTCGACGGTCGGCTGCATGGTCTCGACCGTGACGCCGCCGGACGCGCAGGCCCCGGTTAACAGCGCCATAGCGAACGGGGTGAGTTTACGGGCTCGCATAAAAGTCTCCAGGGTGGAGGTTGGCTGAAATGGCGGGTGATTCGAATTAATCGGATCGGCGGCGGATGGCCAGCCGCACGTGGAGATTGATTCATCCGATCATTCTGACTATGGTGATATGACCATGGACAGGAGGCTCAATGAACTGGCGGCAGAAGCAGATCGGCGCGGGTGAGTTCAAGGCGAAATGCCTTCAACTGATGGACGAGGTCAGCCGCGATGGCATCGAGCTCATCATCACGAAGCGAGGCAAGCCGGTGGCGAAGCTGGTGCCGGCGGAGCCAGTGCGGCAGTCGCCGTTCGGCTGGATGAAGGGCACGGGACGAATTGTCGGAGACATCGTGACCTCGGACCCGTCGGAATGGAGTGATGAGGTGTGAGCGCGGCGCTGTTGTTGGATACCCATGCCTGGATCTGGCTGGTATTCGCGGAACGCGAGCGCCTGCGGGCCGAGGCATGGCAGGAGATCGAAGCCGCAGCCGCCCGCCAGTCGGTTGCAATCAGCGAGATTTCATTCTGGGAGATCGCGACCAAGGTGAAAACCGGGAGGCTCGAGCTCTATGCGCAGGCGCGCGATTGGCTGCGAAAAGCGAGTAAGGCACCCGGAGTGGGTGTTGTCCAAGTCGATCGCGAGACGCTGGTGGACAGCGCTCTGCTCGAGTTCGATCACCGCGATCCTGCGGACCGCGTTTTGGTCGCAACCGCGATCCGCTACGGATTACGCCTGGTTACCGTCGATGTGCCGATTATCGAATACGCCCAGGAAAACGTGAAGCTCGAGGTGCTGGATGCCCGACCAAAATGAGCGGCCGATGGCCCGCGCCGCTGCGGCCGCGCCAAATCGCGATCCTCAGCTCGCCGAGCTGATCCGGACCGGACAGGTCCGTGCGCCTATGGGGATGCTGCCGGCCGATTTCTGGGACATGCCGCGCGTGCATGACCCCGAAGGCGGACTGACGAAGGCGCTGCTCGAAGAACGCGAGGAAGGACGGTGAAGCTTGCGTGAGGTTCCGTAGCGGAACCATATTGCCACCATGCCCAGCTTCACCCTCAAGAACATCCCCGACGACCTCTACGACGCGCTCAAGCAGCGCGCGGCCGCCAACCAGCGCAGCATCAACCAGGAGGTGCTGTTCTGCCTGCGCCTTGAGCTGGCCCGGCAGCGCCGCACGCCGGCCGACGCGCAGCGGCTGCTCGAGCAGATCGATCGGCAGCGGGCGGGCGCGTGATCGTCGTCGACGCGGGGGTGCTGGCCGCTTTGACCATGGACTCGCCCCACAGCGCCATGGCCCGCCAAGCCTTTCTGAAGGATCCCGACTGGGCCGCGCCGCCCCTTTGGCGCAGCGATCTGCGCGGCGCGCTCTGGCGCGCCGTGTCCGCCGGACGCCTCACGGCCGAGCAGGCGCTCGCGGCCTTCGCGGCCGCCGAAACCGTCATTGCCGGCAACGAGCCCGAGCCGTCGCTCACTCACACTCTCAGCCTCGCGCGGCTGCACAATCTCGAGATGTACGACGCGGAATACGTCGCGGTCGCGCACGAGCTCGGGGTGGCGTTTGTCACGACGGACGCGGAGCTCTCGGGAGTCGACGGGGCGGTCACACTGCACGCTTTTCAAGGCGGGACATAACCGCGCAACAACCGACTTCGGCACGCTACTTCGCTGCTGACGGCGGGCTCTTCCCATCCTCGTCAATGCTCGCAATCCATGCGGTCAGCATCTTCGCAACAACGCGCGTGAGTGCGGACGGCCGCTGAATCTGCTTGTCAGTCAAGGCGCCGCGCCGGACCAGCCGCCGCAGCACTGCCCGTATTTCATCGGCTGAGCCGCGCGCGACCTCGAGATGATACATCTTCTTGCCCGGCTGCTCCGAGCCGTGCGCCTCAGCGATGTTTGTATGACACCGACCCGCACGCCCGCATCAGCTGGTCAATGTCCCGCCAGAATCCCTTTGGGATGGTTTTGACCAGCTCGATGATCAGGGAGTCGAGCAGTTCGGCTGCCTGGTAGACCCGCAGGT
>JBQTJO010000214.1:0-7754 GCA_052387015.1 Gemmatimonadota bacterium | reverse complement strand
ACCGCGCGAACGACCGCCGCACCCGCGGCGCCGGCGGCAGCGATCTCGGCAACATTCGTTTCATCAACGCCGCCGATGCCGAGCACCGGGATGCGCACGCTTTCGACGACGCGGCGCAATGCGTCCGCTCCGATGCGCTCGTCCGCCAGGTCCTTGCTGGTCGTGGAGAAGACGGCGCCACAGCCGATGTAGTCGGCGCCCGCTGCTTCCGCCCTGCGCGCCTGCGCGGGATCATCGGTCGAGCAGCCGATCAGGAAGGGAGGAGGCGCCGCACGGCGTGCAGCTTCGATCGGCATGTCGGCCGGTCCGATGTGCACGCCATTGGCGCCCGACGCGAGCGCTACATCCAGGCGATCGTTAATGAAGAGAAGCGCGTCGAATTCCGTGGTCAGCCGGCGGAGCAACAGCGCCTGCTCGTAGAGGTCGCGGGCAGTCGCTTGCTTGTCGCGCAATTGAATGGCGGGCGCGCCCGCTTCGAGCGCGCGCCTCACCACCTCCACAACCGTGCACGGGTGCGCGCTGCGCGCATCCGTGATGACGATCAGTCTAAGGTCCACGTTCGCGCTCGCGGCGGATTTGCAGTTTCGCGCGATTGTGCTCGGCGAGCGAGCGAGTGAAGATGTGCGTGCCGTCCGGCCGCGCGACGAAGTAGAGGTGTTTAGTAGGCGCGGGATAGAGCGCCGCATCGATCGCCCTCGTGCTGGGTGAGCCGATCGGACCGGGCGGCAGCCCGCGGATGCGGTAGGTGTTGTACGGATCCTTCTCCACTTCCTGGATGTGTGAGTAGAGCAGGCGCTCGCGATGGGTGCCGAGCGCATACTGCACGGTCGGATCCGCCTGTAGCGGCATGCCGATTTTCAGGCGGTTGTGGTAAACGGACGCGATCAACGGCATCTCGTCCGGCTTCTTGGCTTCCTTCTCGACGATGGCGGCGAGGGTGATCACTTCGCGCTCACTCATGTCCATCGAGTCGGCGCGCGCCTTGCGCGTGGGTGTCCAGATTCGTTTGTACGCCCCGATCACGCGCGCGATCACGGTATCGAGCGGGACGTTCAACGGGAACTCGTAGGTCGCCGGATACAGGTATCCCTCGAGGCTCGGGCCCGGAACACCGTGGCGCGCGGGCGCGGTATCGGAAAGCAGACGAGACAGAATGGTCGCGGCATCGACGCCCGTGATTGCGGCCATGCGTGCCGCGATATCCGGCGTGCTGCGTCCTTCCGGAATCACCAGCTTGGCGGTCAGGAAGCGGCCTTCACGAAAATCGTCGAGAATGGCGTTCCATGACTCGCCGCGCTGAAAGCCGTACGTGCCGGGGCGCACGCGCGAGTCCTCACCAGTCAGGCGCGCGTACAGCTTGAAGACGGGCTTGAATTCGATCAGGCCGCGCGCCTCGAGCGAGTCCGCGATCTGCGCGAACGTCGCACCCGGCGGCACCCGCACGGGCAGCTTGGGACCGCTCGGCTCGCCGCCGCACGCGGCCAGCACGACGCACAAAACCAGGAACCAGCCAGGCGACTTCACGTGGCCTTTCTCTGATCCAGAAACTGCTGCAACAGGAGCTGCGCGGCGGCCGCATCGATGCGCTCCTTCTGCTCGCGCTGCGATTTCTTCAGCCCCAGCTCGCGCACCGCGCGTTCGGCGCGCACGCTGGTGAGACGCTCGTCGAGGAGGGTGACGGGAGTACCGGCCCGCGCCTCGAGCGTCCGTGCGAAATCACGCACCGCTCGCGTCCACTCCGTATCCTCGCCGGCAAGTGAGAGGGGCAGGCCGACCACGATCTCACGAACCTGGTTGGCCGCTACAATATCGAGGATCTTCGAGACCGGCGGGCGCTTGCCCGTCCGCCGGACGAGAGTGGGCAGCGGTTGTGCGATGGTCGCGCTCGGATCGCTGATCGCCAGACCGACGCGCCGTTCTCCGTAATCGATCGCGAGAATACGTGCCACTAGGCGAGGTCGGTGAGCGCGGCGTCGACGGACTGACCGCTGCCAACGCGCTCGTACACGGCGTGCATCGCCTCACTGGAACCAAAGAGGAAACGGCAACGCGCGCCGCCTTGCGAGCGGCACTCCACCTCGAGCACCGCGATGGGCGCGCCTGCAGCGTTGCCGAGAAGGTTGGCGAGCATGCCGGTGCTGAAGAAGCAGCTGGGCCGGGTCGCGCCGGCCGACGCATCCGCTTCGACCCAGTCGGCGGCTTCGAGTGCGCCGACGCCCCCGTGCACCGACACGTGAGCGAGCGTGCCCCAGCCGCGGCCGCTGAAGAGCTGGCTGAGCCTGCGCCAGAATGCGTTCTCACTCATGTCAGCGACGGACGGAGCGGCCCCTTCGGTGGACGCGGCGACCAGCTGCGAAAAAAGCGCATCGCCGGCGGCGTGGCCGGCCGCGGCGAGCGCACGTGCGGCGGCATCGGAGCCGACCTCGTCCGCCAGAGCGCGTCGCAGCGCGGCCAGAGAAGCGACGGGAATGGCGAGCTCGGGGGGGCGGCTGCCCGGTCGAGGCATATTCGGCTCCATGATCAGCGGTTCATGATTCGAGTCGCGACGGCTTGCAGCTCCTCCCACGAGATGGTCGGGACGCCGAGCTGCCGTGCCTTTTCGAATTTAGAGCCCGGATCGTCTCCCACAACCACGTAATCGGTGCTCCTGCTGACGCTGCCGCTCACGCGGCCGCCGCGCGTCTCGATAAAGCGGGTCACGTCCTTGCGACTGAGGGGATGCGTGCCCGTTACAACGAACGTCTTACCGGCAAAGGGCTGTTCGTCGGCGTGTTCGACTTCCTCGACCATGGTCACGCCGACCGCCGCAAGCCGCTCCAGCAGATCGCGATTGCGACTCTCCTGCATGAAGCCGGCGACCGCCTCGGCGGTAGTCCGCCCGATGCCGTGAAGCCGGGCCAGCTCGTCGACGGACGCCATCAGGATCGGCTGCAGCGAACGATAATGACGCGCGAGCACCTGCGCGGCGTGCGCACCGACATGGCGAATGCCGAGGGCATAGAGCACGCGCGCAAGCGGGCGCTGCTTCGATTGCTCGATCGCATTGATCAGGTTCGACGCCGAGATGTCGCCGAATCCCTCGAGCGTCAGCAGGTCGCGCCGGTCCAGATGATAGAGATCGGCGAAGTCGCGCACCATGCGTCGTTCCAGCAGCTGCGCGATGGTCCGCTCGCCCAGCCCGCGAATGTCCAGCGCACCCTGCGAAACGAAGTGGACCACGCCCCAGTAGATGCGCGCCGGACACGACGTGTTCGGGCAGTAGACCATCACTTCATCGGCCGGGCGTTCGACCGGCGTGCCGCAGGCAGGGCAGTGGGTCGGTGCGACGAACTTCTGCTCGGCGCCCGTGCGCTGCTCCGTGATCGGCGAGACGACCTGCGGGATGACCTCGCCCGCGCGCTTGACCAATACCATGTCACCGTTGCGCAGGTCCTTGCGCGCAATGTCCTCGAAGTTGTGCAGCGTCGCCATTTTTACCATGGCGCCGCCGATCTCGATCGGCTCGAGCAATGCGTACGGATTGAGTGAGCCGGTGCGGCCGACGTTGATCTCGATGGATTTCAGGCGCGTGGTCGCCAGGTCGGGTGCGAACTTGTAGGCGATCGCCCAGCGCGGCTCGCGCTCGCCCACCGTGCCGAGCTCTTCCCACAGCCCGATGCGTGCGACCTTGATGACGACGCCGTCGATCGCGTAATCGAGATCGCCCCGTGTGTTCTCGATGCGTTGTGCGAATTCGAGCACCGCCTCGAGACTGCTCGCCTCCGTCCGTACCGGATTCACCGGCACGCCCCATTCCTGGATCAGCTCCAGCGCTTCGGCCTGACTCGCGATGGTGAACGAGCGCCCATCCTCGGCAGACAACTGGATCTGATAGCCGAAAAAGCGCAGCGGGCGATCGGACGTGACGCGCGCGTCGAGCTGGCGGAGCGCGCCCGCGGCGGCATTACGCGGATTCGCGAACGTCGGCTCCTTCGCCGCGGCGCGCCGCTCGTTCAGGAGACTGAATCCGCTGAAGGGCATGTAGACTTCGCCGCGAATCTCCATGCGCGCGGGCAGCCGATCGGCGCGCAGGCGCAGCGGAATCTCGCGAATGGTGCGGATGTTCTGCGTGATGTCCTCGCCCAGCACACCGTTGCCGCGGGTGGCCGCACGCGTGAGCACACCATGATCGTAGAGCAGCGAGACGGCCGCGCCGTCGATCTTCAGCTCGCACAGGTATCCGGCCTCGCGAACTTCCGACAACAGCCGGGCGTTGCGATCCTCCCAGCGCCGCAGCTCCGCATCGTTGAAGGCATTGTCGAGCGAGAGCATGGGCGCCATGTGCTGCACTTTCCGGAACTGGCCGGCCGGCTCGGCGCCGACGCGCAGCGTGGGCGAATCCGGTGTTTGCAGCTCGGGGTGCGCCGATTCGATGGACTTCAGCTCGCGCAGCAGGCGGTCGTACTCGGCGTCGGACAAGGTCGGCGCGTCGAGTCCGTAATACTCCTGGTTCGCCTGCTCCAGAATGTGACGCAGCTCGGTGGCGCGCTGTGCGAGTGCGGCGCTGTCGTCACCGCTCAATAATGCCTCCAGGATTGATTACGCGGCCGGTGACGCCGGTGCCTGCGGCGCCGGCCGGTCGAAACGGACGACCCGGTTGCGGCCGGCCGTCTTGGCCGTGTATAGCGCCTCGTCCGCGAGTCGAACCAGAGTTTCCGGGTCCTTGATCCGCGCGTGTGGATACGTCGCAATACCGGCCGAGATGGTCATCTGCAGTGGCGGCTTGTCATCGCCGACGTTGAAGGGGCGACGCGCGACCTCGCGGCGCACCCGCTCGACGAAGACTTCCGCATCATCGATGCTGGTGTCGGGCAGCAGCACCATGAACTCCTCGCCGCCGTAACGCCCGATTCGGTCGATCTCGCGCGCCGATTCACGCAGGATGTCCGCCATCTGCTCGAGCACGCGGTCGCCGGCCTGGTGGCCGTGCGTATCGTTGACACCCTTGAAGCGGTCCAGGTCGAACATGGCTACGGTCAGACGCTCGCCCGTGCGGCCGGCGCGCTCGAACTCCTCGTTGAGCAGCGCGTGAATGTGGCGGTGATTGTACAAGCCGGTCAGGCCATCGCTGATGCTGAGGCGCTCGAGCTCGCGACTCTTCAGCTCGATCTCATCCTGCAGTTTCTTGATGCGCAGCATCGAGCGGACTCGAGCCTCGAGCTCCGGAAAGTTGATCGGCTTGGTCAGATAATCGTCGGCGCCCGCGTCCAGCCCCGCCACCTTGTCCTGCGTGCTGTCGCGCGCCGTCACCAGGATGATCGGGATGAAGGGCAGCGACTCATCGCCCTTGACGCGACGGGAGATCTCGTAGCCATCAATGTCGGGCAGCATGACATCCAGCAGCATCAGATCGGGCGGGTTCTGCCGCACCAGCTCGAGAGCCTTGGCGCCTTCACTGGCCTCTTCGATGTCATAGCCGCGAAAGCGCAGGCGCGTCGCAATGATCTCGACGTTGTCGCGGTTGTCGTCGACGACCAGAATGCGCCCGAGGCTTTCTTTTCCGGCTATTGGTAGCTGGTTATCCATGCCGGCACCGGCTTATTGCACGACAAATGCCAACCATCGGAAGGCGGCGTGCGGCGTCGGTTGACGCCATCAAACGGCGGAATGTATCCTTCGCGTTTGCGGTACTGCAAGCGAATCGGACGCGGCCTGGTACAGCAGGTTCCGGAGAGGAGGCGGCTTTGTATTACGAAAAAGAATCGGGAGCCCTGAACTTTGTTGCCGGTCTCGCGGTCGGCGCGGTGCTGGGCGCAAGTATCGCGCTGCTCACGGCGCCGCAGAGCGGGCGGCGTACACGGCGGCAGGTCGTGCGCGCCATTGGAGACGCGCGCGAGAATGCCACCGACGACTGGGAGGACGTGTCGCGCCGAGTCAACCGCGTGGTGCGAAAAGGGCGTCGTCGGCTTCGGCGGTAGCCAATGTGGAGAGGAGTCCAGCCGGACACGTTGCCCTCGGAATTGGAGCGGCTGTTCCCGGGGCGGCGCTTCGTGGTCGTGAGCAATCGTGAGCCGTACGAGCACGTGCTGGACGATCGCACCGGCAACGTGATCGTGCGCCGGCCCGCGGGTGGCCTGACGTCGGCACTCGATCCGATGCTGCAGGCCGTGTCGGGTGACTGGATTGCATGGGGCAGTGGCGAGGCCGACCCGGATGTGAGCGACGAGGCGGGTCGCGTGCGGGTGCCGCCGGAAAATCCTCGCTACACGCTGCACCGCGTCTGGCTGGAGCAGCGCGACGTCGAAGAATACTACTTCGGCTACTCGAACCAGGTGCTGTGGCCGCTCTGTCACACGCGCCCCGCACTGACCCGCATCCGGGCGCGGCATTTCGCACGCTACAAGGCCGTGAATGCCCGGTTCGGCGACGCCGTGATTCGCGCTACCGGCAATCAGCCTGCTGCCGTGTGGTTCCAGGACTATCACCTCGCGCTTGCGCCCGAGCACGTGCGCGCGCGCGGCCGCGATCTGACGCTCGCCCACTTCTGGCACATTCCCTTTCCGGAGCCGGACGTCTTTCGGGTCGCGACGCGCGCTCCGCTGTTGCTGCGCGGTCTGCTCGCCAACGATCTGTTGGGCTTTCACCTGCCATCCTTCTGCGCGAATTTTCTGCGCTGCGTGCAGCAGATGCTCGATTTGGACGTGGATTGGGAGCGGCGCTGCGTGAAGCTGCCGACGCACACCTGCTGGGTGCGTGCGCTGCCGATCTCGATCGACGTGAAGGAATTCGCTCAGGCCGCCGCACCGTCCGACGGCGGCGTGCGCCTGAAGCGGCTGCGGCATCGGTTCGCGCCCAACGGCGAGCGCATCGGCATCGGCGTCGATCGCGTCGACTACTCGAAAGGTCTCGAGGAAAAATTCAAGGCACTCGACTTTCTCTGGCAGCGCTATCCGGAGTTCAGGGAAACCTTCACGTTCGTGCAGGTTGCGGTGCCGAGCCGCACCGACATCGAGGCGTACGATCAGCTGAACGAGAAAGTCGAACGGATGGCGTGGTCCATCAACGAGCGCTACAGCACGGACACGTGGACGCCGATTCAGCTGGTCAAGGAGTTGCTGCCCGCCGAGCGGCTCGCGCTGTTGTACCGGCTTGCGGACATCTGCATCGTGTCATCGCTGCAGGACGGCATGAACCTGGTCGCGAAGGAGTACGTCGCCAGTCAGATCGACGATTCGGGTGTGTTGCTGCTTTCCAAGTTTGCGGGCGCAGTCGAGGAGCTGGCCGGCTGCGTCGTCATCAATCCGTACGACCCGGAACACTGCGCGGCTGAGATTCGCGACGCGCTCGTGATGCAGCTGGACGAGCGCAGGGTGAGGATGCATCAGCTGCGCGAATCGCTACGCAGCATCTACGACTGGCTGTACGAGAGCTTCGCGCTGTGGGGCGCGGCGGTCGCCGGTCGCGAAGTTCCGCTCTCCGAAGCCGATCAGTGGACGTGACATGGTACCGCAACACGTGATCCGAAAAAAACGGCAGGGCGAGGAGCTCGGCGCGGACGAGCTCGCGGAATTCCTGCGCGCGTACAGCGAGGGCCGGGTCGCGGAGTACCAGATGGCCGCATTCCTGATGGCCGTGTTCTTCAGGGGCATGAGCGCGCGCGAGCTGACCGTGCTGGTCGATGTGATGCTGCGCTCGGGAACCGTGGTCGATCTCGGCGCTCTGGGCGCGCCGCGGGTCGACAAGCACTCGATCGGCGGCGTCGGCGACAAGGTCTC
>JBQTJO010000213.1:0-17338 GCA_052387015.1 Gemmatimonadota bacterium | reverse complement strand
GCCCGATGTGGACAAATGCCTCTATTTATCCACACCGAAAACCGACTTCCTGCCGCGAGGCCCGGGATGAATCTTTCTGAAGTCGTGGCGTATCTGGACCGCGAGCTTCGAATTGCGGAGCTGCCCGATTATCCGATGGCGCTGAATGGCCTGCAGGTCGAAAATTCGGGTACTGTCACCCGGGTCGCGGCCGCCGTGGATGCGACGCACGACACCATTCGCCTGGCCATCGAGCGAGACTGCAATCTGCTGGTCGTACACCACGGTCTGTTCTGGGACGGGCTCGGACCCGTCCGCGACCGACGTTATCGCCGGCTCAAGCTGCTGCTCGGGAACGACGTGGCGGTCTACTCGGCCCACCTTCCGCTCGACGTGCACCCGCAGCTGGGCAATAACGCGCTGCTCGCCCGTGAACTGGGCATCGCGGTGCGCGGCACTTTCGGTGATTATTCGGGCATACCGATCGGCGTGTGGGGTGAGCTAGCGATCCGGCGCGAAGCGCTCGCCGCCCGGCTCGATGACCTGCTTGGCGTGCGCGTCAAAGTGATCCCCGGCGGTCCGGAATTGATGTCACGCGTCGGCGTGGTAACCGGAAGCGCCGCCAGTCTGATTAGCGACGCCGTCGCGAGCGGCCTGAATGCATTCGTGACCGGCGAAGGTGCGCATCACACCTACTTCGACGCGATGGAGAACGGCATCAACGTGTACTACGCCGGGCATTACGCGACGGAGACGTTCGGCGTGCGCGCGCTTGCAGAGCAGCTGCGGCAGCAGTTCGGCCTGCCGTGGGAGTTCATCGATTGTCCTACCGGTTTATGAATGCGTCTGCTTCCGCGCGCAGGTCGGGAAATGCGCGGCCGTGGTCGCGATACTCGGGCAGATCGCGTTTGCTCTCGGTAGCATGAGCGGCGAGAAATCTCTGGTAGTATGCGCGCGCCGCGGCTGTGTCGCCGGCTGCGCGGGAGGCGTTGGCCGCGGCGGCGAGTCCGAGCAGGTGGTTCGGCGCTGCGGCGAGCATGCGTTCCGCACTTGCGCGTGCGCCGGCGTAATCGCGGGCGATCGCCTGCAGCAGGCCGAGATGGTAGAGGCCGTCTGCATCGAGATCAGCCGCCATCCGGTACGCCTGAATCGCCATGGGAAGAAAGAACTGCGCGCGCGCCGTGTCGCCGTTGGCCTGCTCGGTCATCACGCGATTGAAGAGCCGGTCGGCCTGTTCGCGCGGCGTGCCGGTCAGCGGTGGCGGCGAGCCGGGCTGCCCGGCCATGTCTTCCTGCATCTGCTCGATCGGAATGCGGTCACCGGCATCGGTGGCGCGCGAGTCGGTGAGAACGGGCCAGAGCGCCACGCCGATCAGCAGCACGAGCGCGGCGCCCGCGCTGTACCACGCCGGGCTGGTGCCGTCGCCGGCGCGCGCGCGCACCGCGGCGCCGCAATTCGTGCAGTAATATGCGCCCGGCGTGAGTGCGCTGCCGCACTCTCTGCAACGGGCGTTCTTCAGCGGAGTTCCGCAGTTCGGGCAAAAGGCGCCGCTCGATTCGGCGGCGCAGCTCGGGCATTTCATGCAGCGAAAGCTACTTTGCGACTGGCCTGCACGCACCCCGTCCGCTAATCTTGCCGAATGGACGATCAGCAAGAGCGCAGGACGCCCTCACCGCCGCCGGCGCAGCCGCCGATTCCCAACCAGGAGTTGAACGTGCCGGGAGTCGAAACCGAAGACGAGAAGCTGCTCTCGCGCGCGCCGGAAGTGCCGCGCGCGGACACGACGACCGACTCGTGGCGGGTGTTGCGCATCATGGGTGAATTCGTCGAAGGCTTCGAGACACTCGCGTCGCTCGGGCCGGCGGTGAGCATCTTCGGCAGCGCGCGCATCGCGTCGGACAATCCATACTATGCGATTGCCCGCAAGACTGCCGCGCTGCTCGCGCAGGAGGGATTCGCGGTGATCACGGGCGGCGGTCCGGGCATCATGGAGGCCGCGAACCGCGGCGCGCACGAAGTGGGCGGCACCAGCGTCGGCTGCAACATCGAATTGCCATTCGAGCAGGGCGTGAACGCCTACGTCGATGTCTCGATCAATTTCCGCTACTTCTTCGTGCGCAAGACGATGTTCGTCAAATACGCCGAGGCGTTCGTCATTTTTCCGGGCGGCTTCGGAACCATGGACGAGCTGTTCGAGGCGCTCACGCTGATCCAGACCGGCAAAGTGCGGAACTTTCCGGTGGTGCTGTTCGGGGCGGAGTACTGGGAGGGGCTGCTCGGCTGGCTGCGCGCGCGCATGCTCGGCGATGGCATGGTAAAGGCCAAGGATCTCGAGCTGTTGATCGTGACGGACTCACCGCAGGAAGCGGTGCGCGTCGTCGTCGATTGCTTCGAGCAGAATTGTTCGTACGCCGCGGCCCGTTCGGAGGGGCGCCGCCGCGGTGGCTTCAAGCGCGCGGTTCCGGCGCGCAGGAGTAGACGGCAGTAATGGCGAAGAGGAGTCGATTCCTGGGCGGGGCGCGCATCGCACCGCCGCGCATCACGGGCGAGATGACGGTCCCCGAGCTGATCGACAATGCATTCCTCGCCTACAATGCAGGACGACTTCAGGAAGGCTGCCGCCTCTACACGGAGCGCATGCTGGACGAGGACGTCACGGTGGGCGTCACGCTGAGCGGCGCGCTGACGCCGGCCGGTCTCGGCATGAGCACGCTGATTCCGCTGATCGAAGCAGGATTCATCGACTGGATCATCGCGACGGGCGCGAATCTCTATCACGACACGCATTTCGGTCTCGGCCTGGCGATGCACAAAGGCAATCCCGGCGTGTCGGACATTGTGCTGCGCGAAGAGGAAGTCGTGCGCATCTACGACATCTTCTTCGATTACTCCGTACTGCTCGATACCGACGCGTTCTTCCGGCAGATCATCAGGGCGCCGGAGTTTCAGCGCAGCATATCGAGCGCCGAGTTTCATCATCGGTGCGGCAAGTATGTGCTCGAGCGACAGAAGAAGTTGAAGCAGGAAGGCAAGTCGCTGCTCGCGACCTGTTACGAGTACGATGTTCCGGTCTATACCTCGTCACCGGGTGATTCGTCGATCGGTATGAACGTCGCCGCGGGCCAGCTGCAGGGAAACCGGCTCGCGTTCGATGTGAGCGCGGATGTGACCGAAACCGCGGCCATCGTACTGGATGCGAAGCGACGCGGCGGCAAATCCGCCATCCTGATTTTTGGCGGCGGCAGTCCCAAGAATTTTGCGCTGCAGACGGAGCCGCAGATTCAGGAAGTGCTCGGCATCCAGGAGAAGGGCCACGATTATTTCCTGCAGTTTACGGATGCGCGCCCCGATACCGGCGGCCTCTCGGGTGCGACGCCGGCCGAGGCGGTGAGTTGGGGCAAGGTCGATCCGGACCGGCTGCCGGATGCGGTCGTGTGTTACACCGACTCGACCATCGCGCTGCCGCTGCTGGGCGCATACGCGCTTGCGCGGCACGAGACGCGCGAGCCGAAACGGCTATTCCGCCGCCGCGCCGAAATGCTGGAGCGGTTGCTGTCGGAGTACGAGGCATCCGAGCGAAACGAGGGGCGCCAGGCGCAGGCGCGCCACACTCACGAGGTCACGCTCGAACGGGACCGCTAGGTAGTGATTAGAACTTCGGGATCAGAACTTCGGATTAGAAAATCGGACTCGAACTTCGGATCAGAACTTCGGATTAGAACTTCGGATTAGAAAATCGGCTTGGAAAATCGGATTGGAAAATCGGATTGGAAAACCGGACCAGAAGCCGCAGTGTCTAGTCCGACGTTCGAGTCCGACGTTCGAGTTCGACGTTCTAATCCGATTTTCTAATCCGATTTTCTAATCCGGTTGCGTGGATAGCAGGGAACGGCATATGCGAATCGCCATCACCGGCTCGTCGGGTCTGATCGGCAGCGCGCTGGTGCCTGCGCTCGAAGCCAGCGGTCACACTGTCGTGCGCATGGTGCGCGGCCGCGACTGGGACCCGCGCGCCGGCACGGTCGAGCTCTCCTCACTCGAAGCGTGCGATGCGGTCGTTCACCTCGCGGGGGCAAGTCTGGCGGGTCTCTGGACCCGCGCCAGGAAGCGCCGGATCTTCGAGAGCCGCGAACGCGGCACCCGCGCGCTGGCCATGGCGCTCGCCCGGCTGAGCCGCCCGCCTTCGGTCCTGCTGTCCGCGTCCGCGATCGGCTACTACGGCCCGCGCGCTGCCGACGAGCGCGTGGCTGAAGGCGAGCCGCGCGGCCCGGGTTTCCTGGCCGACGTAGTCGAGGCCTGGGAACGCGCCGCCGATCCTGCCCGGGACGCCGGCATCCGGGTCGTCAACAGCCGCTTCGCGGTGGTGCTGAGCGCGCAAGGCGGCGCGCTCGCCGCCGCGCTGCCAATCTTCCGACTCGGGCTCGGCGGCAGACTTGGAAGCGGCCGGCAGATCTGGAGCTGGGTCGCGATCGACGACGTCGTCCAGGCGATCGCGTTCTGTCTGGCCCGCCCGGATCTCTCAGGCCCGGTCAATGTGGCTGCGCCGCAGGCGGTTACGAATCTCGCCTTCACGCGAACGCTGGGTCGCGTGCTGCGCCGGCCGACCATCATGGCGGTGCCGGCGTTTGCGCTGAAGCTGGCCGGCGGGCAGATGGCTCGCGAGGCCTTGCTGTCCGGGGTCCGGGTTGTGCCGCGGAAACTCGAAGAGGCCGGCTATGAGTTCCGCTATGCGGAGCTGGAGACTGCGCTCCGGCACCTGCTGGCCACTCCTTGAGAGTCGGCGTATCTTCTGGGGCTCCAAAGGTTTGGGAATGAGAGAGAACTCGAATCGAGGCTACCGGCCGGCGGGCAAGGACACCGGTGTCGTGAAGTCGAAAGGCACGGCGCGGCTGCCCATCCTGAACGGCGAGGCCATACCGATTACGGCGCGCAAGCCCGAGTGGCTGAAGGTGCGTTCGCCCGGCGGGCCCAATTATTTGCGGCTCAAGCAGTTGATGCGCGGTCAGAGGCTGCACTCGGTGTGTGAGGAAGCGGGCTGTCCCAACATCGGCGAATGCTGGGAAGCGGGCACGGCGACCTTCCTGATCCTGGGCGATGTCTGCACGCGCGCGTGCAAGTACTGCGCGATCGCGCACGGCATGCCGACGGAACTGGACGAGGATGAGCCGCGCCGGGTGGCCGATGCGGTCGCGGAGCTGGAGCTGGAGCACGTCGTCGTTACGAGCGTCAATCGCGATGAGCTGGCGGATGGCGGCGCGGCGATTTTCGCGGAAACCATCCGGCTGTGTCGCGAACGTCGCCCGCAGATGACCATCGAAGTGCTGATTCCCGACTTCAAGGGTGACGAGGCTGCATTGCGGCTCGTGGTCGATGCGCGCCCGGACATCCTGAATCACAATCTCGAGACGGTCGAGCGGCTGCACCCGTGGGCGCGGCCGGGCGGACGCTACTGGCGCAGCATCTCGTACCTTGGCGCGGCGAAACGGCTGGATCCGGGCCTGCTGACCAAGTCCGGCATCATTCTCGGCATGGGTGAGCTGCTGGAAGAGATCCGGCAGGCGCTGATCGATTTGCGAAAGGCATCCGTCGACATCATTACTCTGGGTCAGTACTTGCGTCCGAGCGAACATCACGCGCCGGTAGCGCGCTGGGTCACGCCCGCCGAGTTCGCGCAATGGAAACGCATCGGTGAGGAGGAGCTGGGGTTCCGGCATGTGGAATCGGGCGCGCTCGTGCGCTCGAGCTATCATGCGGAGAAACAGGCGCGTACGGTCAGCGCAGGAGGCGCCGGCGAAATCAGTGAGATCCTCGAAGCCGATGTACGCGCGCCGGCGGAGTTGAAGCTGGTACAGATCAACGGAAGATAGAGAGTGGCCACCAGGACGCAGGACAAGACGAGTCGCAACGGCAAAGGCAAATCCGACGACTTGAATCGCGAAACGTTGCACCAGTACCTCGAGCAAATGCTGCTCGGCCGCCGCTTCGAGGAGAAGTGCGCGGAAGCGTACGCGCTCGGCAAGATCGGCGGCTTCTGCCACTTGTACATCGGGCAGGAAGCGGTGACGGTCGGAACCTACGGCGCGCTGCGTCCGGACGACTATGTGATCAGCGCGTACCGCGAGCACGTGCAGGCGCTGACCAAGGGAATGAGCGCGCGTGCAATCATGGCCGAGCTCTTCGGGCGCGCCGGCGGCTCATCCAAGGGGAAGGGCGGCTCGATGCACCTTTACAGCGCCGAGAAGAATTTCATGGGCGGCTGGGGCATCGTAGGCGGCCAGATCCCGCTCGCAACCGGCATTGGCTGGAAAATCAAATACAAGCAGGAAGACCGGGTTTGCGTCTGCTTCATGGGTGAGGCCGCGGTGAACCAGGGCTCGTTTCACGAGTCGCTGAACATGGCGGCACTCTGGAAGCTGCCGGTGATTTTCATCGTGGAGAACAACCGCTTCGGCATGGGCACGGCATGGGAACGCGCGTCGTCGCTCTACGACATCTCGCAGAAAGCGCATGCTTACGACATGCCTTCCTGCGTAGCCGACGGCATGAACGTGCTCGACATGCGCGACAAGGTGATGGTGGCGGTGGCGCGCGCGCGCGCGGGTGACGGCCCGACGCTCATCGAGGCGCGCTGCCACCGTTTCATGGGTCACTCGATGTCGGATCCGGTGCACGGCGTGTATCGCACGAAGGAAGAAGTCGAACAGGCGAAGCAGCACGATCCGATCCGCATTTTCATCGATCATCTGAAAGGCAAGAACGAGATTTCGGACGACGAGGTCAAGGCCATGGACGCGCGCGTGCACGAGATCGTCGATGACGCGGCCGAGTTCGCGGACCAAGCGCCGGAGCCGTCGCTCGCTGAGCTGTACACCGACGTCTACGCCGACGAGAACGTGAATGGGCGTCTGTTCTTCGACCGCAAGAACCGGGTGGAGCGCTGATGGCGGTGATCACGTATCGCGAGGCGCTGAACCAGGCGCTCGCGGAAGAGATGGAGCGGGATCCCGACGTCTTCCTCATGGGCGAGGAGGTCGCGCTCTACAACGGCGCCTACAAGGTGTCGAAGGGGCTGCACGATAAATTCGGCGATCTGCGGGTCGTGGACACGCCGATTACCGAGCTGGGCTTTGCCGGCCTCGGGGTCGGCGCGGCGATGGTCGGGCTGCGTCCGGTCATCGAATTCATGACCTTCAACTTCGCGATGCTCGCGACCGATCAGGTCTTCAACAGCGCGGCCAAGGTCCTGTACATGACGGGCGGCCAGTTCAAGTGCCCGATCGTGTTCCGTGGACCGACCGGCGCCGCGCTGCAGCTTTCCGCGCAGCACTCGCAGGCGCTGGAAGCGAACTACGCGCAGTTCCCGGGACTGAAGATCGTGACGCCGGGTACGCCTGCCGATGCGAAGGGGCTGCTCAAGGCCGCGATCCGCGACCACGATCCGGTCGCGTTCTTCGAGGGCGAGCTGCTGTACGCACTGAAGGGCGAGGTTCCCGAGGATTCCGATTTCGTGATCCCGCTCGGCGTGGCCGAAGTGAAGAAGGAAGGCAGTGACGTCAGCATCATCACGCACGGCAAGATGATCCACGTCGCGCTGCTGGCCGCCACACAGCTCGAGAAGGACGGTGTGAACGCGGAGGTAGTCGATCTGCGCACCCTGAGGCCGCTCGATGTCGAGGCCATACTCAAGACCGTGGCGAAAACGAATCGTGCCGTCTACGTGGAAGAAGGCTGGGGCTTCGCGGGCATCGGCGCGCAGATCGTCGACATCATCAACGAAGAAGCCTTCGATGATCTGGACGCGCCCGTCCTGCGCGTCTACCAGGCGGATGTGCCGATGCCGTACGCGAAGAATCTCGAGAAGGCTGCGAAACCGACCGCGGACCGTGTGGTGGAGGCGTGTAACAAGGTGTTGTATCGCTAATGGCAACCAGGGTGCACATGGAGGCGCTGTCTCCCACGATGGAGGAAGGGCGCCTCGTCACGTGGCTGAAAAAAGAGGGCGATCAGATCACGGAAGGTGACGTCCTCGCCGAGATCGAGACCGACAAGGCGACCATGGAGCTGGTCGCGCGCGGCGCCGGTGTCCTGCGCAAGCGCCTGATCGCCGAAGGCGAGAGCGCGCCGGTCGGCAGCGTGATCGGCGTGATCGCCGCCGCCGACGAAGATATCTCCGGCATCGCCGGCGAAGCGGCGAAGTCCGCAGCGCCAGCCTCGCAACCCGCGGCCCGCGCGCCCGAAGCCGCGCCCGAGCGCGCAGCGCAACCCGCGCCCGCGCCATCGGCCGCGCCCGCCGGAAACGGCGGCGGTCGCGTCAAGGCATCGCCGCTCGCGCGCAAGATGGCGGCGGAATCCGGAGTCGAGCTCAGAAGCATTCAGGGCACCGGTCCGGGTGGCCGCATCACCAAGCGCGACATAGAAGGTGCGGCACCGGCGGGCCGGGCGCCCGCGCGTGCGCCGGCCGCGGCAGCGCCCGCGACGGAATTCGAAGACGTTCCGCTCACGCAGATGCGCAAGACGATCGCGAAGCGGCTGGCGACCTCGATCGGTCCGATTCCGACCTTCTACCTCACGATCGAAGCCGATATGACGGCGCTGCAGCGCGCGCGGGAGAACGTCAACAAGCGCCTCGAAGAGAGCGGCATCAAGACGTCCATCAACGACTTCATCATCAAAGCGGTAGCGGTTGGGTTGCGTCAGCATCCCGAGGTGAACGCGCAGTGGACGGACACCGCGATCCGGCGCTTCCAGCGCGTACACATCGGCGTCGCGGTCGCGGTCGAGGACGGGCTGATCACGCCGGTCGTGCGCGACGCGGATGCCAAAGGTGTGGCGGACATCGCGCAGGAAGTGCGCGAGCTGGCGAAGCGCGCACGCGATCGGAAGCTTCAGCCGGACGAGTACACGGGCGCCACCTTCTCGATCTCGAATCTCGGGATGTTCGGCATTGACGAGTTCACCGCGATCATCAATCCGCCGGAAGCCGCCATTCTCGCGGTGGGACGCGTGGAAGAAAAGGCCGTCGTCGAAAACGGACAGATGGTGCCGCAGCCGCGCATGCGCGTGACCATGAGCTGCGATCATCGCGTGATCGATGGCGCTACGGGCGCCAGATTCCTGCAAACGCTGAAGCAGTACTTGGAAGAACCAGCCATGATGCTGGTGTAATCGAATCTCCTGGGGAAAACAGTGGCGGACAATTTCGACCTGATCGTTATCGGCGCGGGCCCGGGTGGCTACGTCGCGGCAATTCGTGGAGCGCAGCTGGGGCTGCGCGTGGCCTGCGTGGAAGTGGGTGAGGGTGCGGGCGGGCTGGGTGGCGTCTGCAATAATACGGGCTGCATCCCGACCAAAGCGCTGCTGGAAAGCGCGCATTATGCGAAGAAGGCACCGACGCTCGCCGAGTTCGGCGTGACGACCGGCGAGGTCAAGCTCGATCTGGGCGTCGCGGGCAAGCGCGCGAAGAAAGTCGCGGAGCAGGGCGCGAAGGGCGTCGGTTTCCTTTTCAAGAAGAACAAGATCGAATCGATCACCGGCTGGGGACGTCTGGCCGGCGAAGGCAAAGTCGAAGTCGACGGCAAGGACGGGAAGCGCACGATCACCGGCAAGAACATCATCATCGCGACCGGCTCGCGGCCGCGTTCGCTGCCGATTCTCAAGATCGATGGCGACCGCGTCTGGAGCTCGGATCAGGCGGTGTTCCCGGCGCAAGCGCCTGCCACGTTCGGCATCATCGGCGCGGGCGCGATCGGCATGGAGTTCGCCGACGTGTACAACGCGTTCGGCACGAAGGTGACCGTCATCGAAGCGCTGGAGCAGATCCTCCCGCTCGAGGACAAGGACTGCGCGGCGGTCGTCGAGAAATCCTACAAGAAGCGCGGCATCGACATGCTGGTCGGCGCGCGGCTCGACAAAGCCGAGGTCGCAAAGAATGGTGTGAAACTCGTCGTCAAAGGCAAGGACGCGAAGGAACAAACACTCGAGGTGGAACGTGTGCTGGTCGCGGTCGGCCGCGCGCCGATCATCGAAGACATTGGTCTCGAGAAGGCCGGCGTGAAGACCGAGCGCGGCTTCATCGTGGTCGACGATCATCTGCAGACGAGCGTGAAGAACGTCTATGCGATCGGCGACTGCGCGCGCCCGCCGCTGCTCGCGCACAAGGCGAGTCATGAGGGCATTGCAGTCGTCGAGCACATTGCCGGTGTCGGCCACGGCATGGTCGACTACAACAACATCCCGAGCGTGACGTACTGCCATCCCGAAGTCGCATCTGTCGGTCTGACCGAAGCCGCCGCGCGCGAGAAGGGTTACGACGTCGAAATCGGGACGTTCCCCTGGAGCGCGAACGGCCGCGCGCGCACGGCGGGCGAGAGCGAGGGCTTCGTCAAGATCGTGCGCGACAAGAAATACAGTGAAATTCTCGGCGCTCACATCGTGGGGCCGCATGCCAGCGAATTGATCGCGGAGTTCGTGGTCGGCCGGCATCTCGAATCGACCGTCGAAGAGATGGAGAAGGCGATGCACCCGCACCCGACGCTCTCGGAAGCCATCGCGGAGGCGGCGCTCGCGGCCGTCGGTCGCGTCATCCACATGTGATGTCGACGCAGGTCCCTTTCATCACCCAGACGCGCTCCGGCGCCGCCGGGCAGCTGCCAGCCGGCTGGTGGCAGCTGCCTCTGCTTGCGGTGGCCGGCGGTCTCGCGCTGGTCGCGGCAGCGACCATGCTGCTCCTCCGAGGCATCGAGCCGTTCGCCACCTGGTACTATAATTTCGCGTGGTATCCCGTGCTGCTCGCCGCCGATGGACTGGTCGCGCTCACGGGCGGCGTCAACGGCCGGCGCGGCGAATTCCTGCTCCTGGGGCGCAAGGGCTTTCTGATTACGATGCTGCTGTGGTCCGCCGTGGTCTGGCTCTTCTATGAAGCTTTCAATTTCCGCCTCGAAAACTGGTACTACATCAATCTGCCGGATAGCCGGCTGAACCGCTGGACCGGAACGCTGGTCGCGTTTGCGACCGTGCTGCCGGCCGTGTTCGTGGCCGAAGCCGTGCTCAACGGCTTCAATGTGGCGAAGCGCGTGCGCTGGCCGCGCTTCACAGTCGACGCGGCGTTCATTCGCACCATGCGCGTAGCCGGCATCATCATGCTCGCGCTCGTCCTGATCTGGCCCCGGTATTTTTTCCCGCTGGTCTGGGGCGCGACCATGCTGCTGGTCGAGCCGGAGAACTACCGGCGCAGCCGCGCGCACTCGCTGCTCGCCGATCTGGAACGAGGCGAGCCGGGCAGACTGCTGCGCCTGTTGCTGGGCGGAGCCTGCATCGGCTTCGTGTGGGAGCTGCTCAACATCAACGCGCGCGCCAAGTGGATCTACACGGTGCCGGGCGTCGAGGAGCTGAAGATCTTCGAGATGCCGGTGCCCGGATTTTTCGGTTTTCCGCCGTTCGCCGTGGAATGCTTCATTCTGTGGCAGGCGCTGCTGCTCGCCGGTTTCGCGATGCCGCGCATCGGACCGGCGTTTCCGGCGGCCACCAGAACGCGCGTGTTTGCGGCCGTGACCGCCGTGCTGTTCAGTGTCGGCACACTGCTCGGCATGGAGTGGCTGACGGTCGACTCGTACGGGCCACGCCTGAGCGACATACCCGGAGCGCCGGCGGCGCAGCTCGAGCGTGCCGGTTACGATGCGTTCTCCCTCGCGCACGCGTCGCCGCAGGACGTGGCCGGGCTCGCACGGGCGGAGCTTTCAGATGTGCGGCGCTGGATCGATCATGCGCGTTTGGTCACGCTGCGTGGCATCGGCACGGAGTATGTCGAGACGCTCAACCGCGTCGGCGTTCACTCGGTCGAGCAGCTGGCGGCACAGAATCCTGCCCGCCTCATTGCCGCACTCGAAGCCGCGCGCGGGGAGGACCTGGTCGATGCGCGTGTGCGTGTCTGGATTCGCGGCGCGCGCAGAGCGCTGGAGCAGCAGAGTCTGATCACGAACTGACGAAGTCGCCCGGCTCGGGCGGTCTGAGCCCGGCGCGAGCTGCGGTCTCAAACCACGACTTCGATCCCCTCGCCCGTCACGATCTCACCGATCACGTCCGCAGCCGGCGAGCGACGTCGCTGCAACGCCTGCGTCAGCGCAGTCGCGCGATCGCGCGCCACCGCGATGAGCAAGCCTCCGGAGGTTTGCGCATCGCACAGGAGCAGGCGCAGCCATTCCGGGATTTCCGCGGCCCAACTGGTGAAAGCCGCGGCATCGGTGAAATTGCGGCGCGTCCCGCCCGGCAGCTGGCCGGCCCGGGCGAGCTCGGCGGCACCCTCCAGCAGGGGAACGCGTGATGCGCGCAGCCTGGCGCCGACCCCGCTGGCCTGCAGAACCTCGCGCAGATGTCCGATCAACCCGAACCCCGTCACATCCGTCGCCGCGTGCACGCCGATCTCGATCATCGCTTCAGAGGCTGCGCGGTTGAGTGTGGTCATGCTCTGCACGGCCGCGGCAATCGCGCTGTCCTGCGCCTGATCGTTCTTCAACGCGGTGGCGATGACGCCGGTGCCGATCGGCTTGGTCAGCACCAGCAGATCGCCGCCGCGCGCGCCTGCGTTGCGCACAATGTGTGTGGGCTCGACCTCGCCGACGACCGACAGGCCGTATTTCGGCTCGCTGTCGTCAATGGAATGTCCGCCGAGAATCGGTGCGCCCGCAGCGTTCGCGACTTCGCTGCCGCCGCGCAGAATCTCTTCCAGAATGCCTTCCGCCAGCAGCTTGCGCGGAAAGCCGACCAGATTGAGGGCGAACAGCGGGCGCGCCCCCATCGCATAGATGTCGGAAAGCGCGTTCGCCGCGGCGATGCGCCCGAAATCGCAGGGATCGTCGACAATGGGCGTGAAAAAATCCGCCGTTGCCACCAGCGCCCGATGCGCATCGAGCTGGTAAACGGCCGCATCGTCCCCTGTACTCGCATCCACGAGCACACGAGCATCGGCGTACGGCAGCATTCCACGCAGAACCTGCGTCAACTCGGATGCCCCGAGCTTACAGGCTCAACCCGCCCCGTGCGACAGATGTGAAAGGCGAATTTTTTCCCGCTGATCCATGCGCGTGAATGTAGGACATCAATGCTGCTCGTGCTTGCCCACAGACGTGGTGGGTGTGAAAGACGGAGCATCGCTCGCGGGGAAGGATTCCTCGGAAGCTTCGGTCACCGCGTCCTTGCCGTGCGCGCCGGTGCGGCCGAAGGCTTCCGCGTCTTCCATCAGGCGGTCGCGAGGCATGCTCCAGCGCTTTCTGGCCGGAGCTTCGATGACGTTGCGGCGCGCCGAGCCGAGCTTGAGAAAGGACGTCGCGGCGAGCGCCGCACCCGCGAGCGAAAGCAGCATGCCGTTGCGCCCGCTCTTCTTCAGTCCCGCCGCCGTCAGCAGCACGCCCGCGGCAACTCCGGTCCACCGTTGCATTTCCCGATTGTCCATGCGCCTCTCCTCAGCACCAGATATGCCAGATGAAATCAGACCAGATCCCCGAGCACTTCGGCCAACATGCGGTCGATCGCGTTCTCGTCCACATCAGTCCGCTCGAGCCATGCTGCAACCGTCAGACCGTAGAACTCGATCTGAATGCGGCGCGCAAGCGCCGCCACCTCGCCGTGCGGCAGCTCGCCCTGCTCGACGGCCGCAGCCAGAGCGAACGCGATCTGCTTGCGCAGCTCGAGAGAGTACGCCGCCGCACCGGCCGGGCGGGCGGCCAGAAAGATGACATGCCGGCCGGCCGGTAGCGATGCCAGCCCCAGCCGGAGCGCGGCCAGTCCGGCCTGCCCGCAGGCGGCGAAGGCGGGCCGCACCTGCTCGAGCAAGAGCTCCGAGATGGCGTCGAGCAGCGCAGCTCTCGAGCCGAAGCGCTGAAGCAGGGTTGCGGGCGCAAGTCCGGACGCGGCCGCCACATCCGCCAGTCGCGTCGCCTCGGCGCCGCGCTCGTCCACGACGCGCAGCGCGATCTGGAGCAGGTCGGCATCGCTGAGGGTGCGGGGCCGTGGGCACATGAGTGAGTCACCGTTCGTATTGAAAACAAATCATGATTTATAAATCTCGGCCCCCGGCCCGCCGGAAGTCAAGGGACATTGCGATCCTTGAACAAACACACAAGAATCCGGTACCCGATGATTCGCCTAACCTGAGATCCGGGGGTGCGAAGTTGCTTGCGACGCAAATCCGACAGAAAGACAGCGTCTTCTATTTCGTCGCGTATCCGGCGGAAGACCTGCTCGAGAAAGTGATGTTCATCAGCCGGTTCTATGGCGAAGGCGAGCAGATTGCGCCGGATGAGGTACCGGCGGATGACGACGTCGCCAAATTCATTTCCCGGATCGAGCACAGCGAAAAGGCGTTTCAGCGCAACATCTCGAGAGCCAAAGTCCGATCGATCAAGAACTTCTATGAAACGGCTGTTTCGCAGCCGCCGATTCCGGGTTCGGTCCTGCTGTTCACGGCGGAGCGTTTGAGTTTCGATCCGGTCGGCAAGTACGAGAACGTGGGCGACATGCGCGAGCCGCGCGGCGAGTACCTGATCGTGGACGGGCAGCATCGCTTGGCCGCGCTGCACTTCTATCTCCAGACGCACCCGGAGGAGGCGCGGACGATTTTCGTGCCGTGCGTGATCTTCGACGGCCGCACGGAAGACTTCGCGGCGGAGATGTTCGTCATCATCAACTCGACGACGACGCGCATCAACAAAAGCCATCTGATCGATCTGTACGAGCGCGTCACGTGGGCTTCGCCCGACAAGCGCTTCGCGGCGCGCGTGGTGGACATGCTGTACCGCGAAGGTGACAGCCCGTTGCGCTACCGGATCAACCGGCTGGGCGGGCGCAGCCGGAAGGACAAGTGGATTCTGCAGGCGGAGCTGTTCAACGAGCTGCACCGCTGGATCAGCGCGGAGTGGAAAACGATTCAGAAGCGCAATTACAACGTGGACCGGTACTACAAGATCATACGCGATTTCTTCAAGGCGGCGGCCAATGTCTGGGAAGAGACCTGGGCGGATGCCGACTACATGGTGACCAAGCCGGTGACCATCAAGGCCATGATTCGCGTGTGCGCGGAGCTTGCCAAGCAGGATGCGGATCCGCCGAGCGAACGGGTGGTGCGCTGGACCTACCGGCTCGCACCCTGGGCGGAGATGTACCGCCAGTTCCGCACGGATGGCTTTTACGAGCGCTTCCCGGCGAAGGGGCAGATCGAGCGCGTCTCCAAGGTGCACAGGGAGCTTGCGCGCGCGGCCAACCTTTAGTAAATAGGAGCGGGGCAGGCGTTCACTTTCCCACGCTGAGCGTGGCCTGCCTAGTGGGACACTAGCGGCAGGTGGAAAGTGAACACCTGTCCCCGCACATTAATTAGCATGATCATCTCGATGCAGGCGGCCTGCTATTATTCGTACGCGACCCTGAATGCGGGCCGTGGACGGAGTCGTTTGCGCAGTTGATCTGAACGAACTCTCGTCGGTCACAGGCGGTCCGCTTTCCAGCGGGCCGTCTTTTTTTTTGTCAACTCAGGAGGACCGATGAGCACCCTGGCGATTCCGGCAATTCAGCAGGACTGGCACGCATACACGGCAGAGGACCACCACGTGTGGGGCCTGCTGTACGCGAAGCGCATGCGCGAGCTGGCCGCCACGGGCAGCCGGTTGTTTCTGGAAGGAGCGGAAGCGATCGGGCTCAGCCGCGAGTCCGTACCCGATCTGGCGGAGGTGAACCGCCGGCTGCGCGCGCGTACCGGCTGGCGAGCCGTGCCGGTGAGCGGTTTCATTCCGGCGGCCGAGTTCTTCGCCTGCCTCGCGCGCAGACAATGTCCCACCACGATAATCGTACGCCCATTGTCGCAGCTCGACTACCTGCCGGAGCCCGACATCTTCCACGATGTATTCGGGCATGTGCCGCTGCACGCGGACGTGGTCTTCGCGGATTTCCTGCAGCGTTTCGGCGCCGTGGCGATGCGCGCCCGGACGGATGAGGAAACCGCGATGATGGCGCGGCTGTTCTGGTTCACTGTCGAGTTCGGGCTGATCCGGGAGGGGGAGCAGGTCAAAGTGTACGGTAGCGGGCTGATCTCGTCGGCCGCGGATGCTGCCAATGCGCTGAGCCCCGCCTGCGCGCGGCGCCCATTCGATCTGGACGCGGTCATTGCCCAGCCTTTCGAGATCGATCGCCTCCAGGATGTGCTGTTCGTGGTTGGCTCGTTCGACGAGCTGTTCCTGGCGGTTTCAGAGATGGAGCGCCGTCTGATGATCCGCGTATGATCGTCCGGGCACTCAATCGCGTGCTGGTCTGCTCGCCGGGCTGCGGCTGCTTCTCAATGCTCGCAGCCGCTGCATCTGCACGATTCCGAATACAGGTCCGATGGCGAGCAATGAAAAGCCGAAGCCCCAGCCGAGTCGCTGCTTCACCTCCAGCATCAGCCAGATGGTGCCTGCGGTGAGCAGGAAGCCGAGCGAAGTCTGCAGCGTCAACGCGGTACCAACCGCATGCCTGGGCGCCAGTTCGGTCACGAGTGCCGAGAACTGCGCGCTGTCCGCGACCACGGCAAAGCCCCAAACCAGGACGAGCGCAAATACGAACCAGGCGGGCGCGTGCGCGAGCCAGCCGATGACCAGGGCGCAGGCGCCGCTGATGGCCATGCTCCAGATCGCGATCTCCTCTCGGCCAATGCGGTCCGCCGACACTCCGGCGCCGACCGCACCCAGCCCGCCCGACGCGATGCCGGCAAAGGCCACGAGTCCGGCCGTCCCGAAGGCCTGGTCGGCCGCGACTCCCTGCAGCGCGAGGTAGTCGTAGGTGAAGAGACTGATGCCGGCCCACATCGCGTACAACTCCCACATGTGCCCGAGATAGCCGGCCATGGCCAGGCGCGTCTCTCGATGCCTCATAACGGTGCCGACCAGATGCCACGAAAAAGGGCGCCGCTCGAAACTGTGCGGTCCGTCGCGATAGAACCCGATCACCAGCAGCGCGGCAAGTGCGGCGCCCGCGGACGCGGAAAGGACCACCACACCGGCATCCGCCCCCTCGAGTGCACGCAGCATGTACGGCAGCGCTTTGCCGACCGTGAGCGCACCGACGAGCGCTCCGATCGCCAGGCCGCGGTTCGCCACGAACCAGGTCGCGATCATCTTCATGCCAGGGGGATAGACGCCGGCCAGAAAGAACCCGGTGAGAAAGCGCATCGTCAGAGCCAACGTGTAGCTATCGGTTGCGACCACCAATGCGTTGGCGCCGGCGCCCAGAATACAGGACACTCCTACGCACCATTTTGCCGACCCGAGGTCAGCCAGAGTCAGGAGGGCGGCCGTTGCGGTGCCCGCCACGAAGCCCAGCTGAACGATGGTTGTCAGCC
>JBQTJO010000212.1:0-15259 GCA_052387015.1 Gemmatimonadota bacterium | reverse complement strand
GGACCAGCCGCTCGGGCTTTCCGAGCTGCGTCTGCGCGCCGGCTGGGGACTGCAGGGTAACCAGGCGGTGTCGCCCTACGCGTCGCTGATCCTGCTCGAGACCGCCGGCAATGCGCGCGCGGTCTTCGGTGAAGGCGCCTTCACCGGCTTCGCGCCGGTGCGCAACCCGAATCCGGATCTGAAGTGGGAGGAGACCTCGCAGATCAACGTGGCGGTCGACTTCGGCTTCAAGGACAACAAGTACTCGGGCAGCGTCGAGTACTACACGAAGAACACGACCGACCTGCTGCTCGAGGTCAACGTGCCGCAGCCCGCGCCGGTTGCCACTCGCATCGAGAACATCGGCGAGGTCAGCAACAAGGGTGTCGAGGTCAATTTCGATGCACGCGTGCTCGAGCGTGACAACCTGACCTGGTCGGCCGGCGTCGTCTTCTCGGCCGAGCGCAACGAAGTCGTCGATCTCGGCGGTCGCACCTTCATCACTTCGGGCGCCGTGTCCGGCCAGGGGCAGTCGGGTCAGGTCTCGCAGCGCATCATGCCCGGCCAGCCGCTCGGCACCTTCTTCGGGCCGGAGTTCGTACGGGTGAACGAGCAAGGCAAGCAGGTCTTCAACAAGTACTCGGTCGAGCGCGATGCGGACGGCAACGTGGTCCGTCGCGAGCTGGTCGGCGAAACGACCTCACCGGGCGGCGATGACTTCGTCGTGCTCGGCGATGCCAACCCCGATTTCAGCTTCGGCGTGCGCAGCCAGTTGAACTGGGGCAAGCTGGATCTCAGCATGCTCGTACGCAGCGAGGTCGGCCGCGACGTGTTCAACAACACCGCGCTCGTCTACTCGACCAAGGGCAATGCGCTCCAGAACAAGAATTTCCTGGTTTCCGCGCTGGACGATCCAACCGGCATCAGCGAACCTGCGATCTTCTCATCGCGCTGGATCGAGGACGGCTCGTTCGTGCGCCTGCAGAACGTCACGGTCGGCTACACGCTGGACCTGCCGAGCTTCATGGGCGGCGTGCGCAACACGCGTGTCTATCTCTCCGGCGACAACCTGCTGCTGCTCACCGGCTACAGCGGTTACGATCCGGAAGTGCACACGTCGCATGGCGGTCTCGCAGTTCGCGGTATCGACTATCTCGTGTACCCCCGCGCGCGCACCATCACCGCGGGCGTCCGCGTTGCCTTCTAACCACAACCAGCGATTGGGACCTATGAGGAACAATCCATTCACCAAAATGATGCGAGCGACGTCGCTCAACGCGCTCCTGCTCGTGTCGCCCGTGCTGGTGGCTCTGCAGGCATGCACCGACCTCGAGGAGGTTCCGGTCAGCGCCATCACGCCGGATAACTTCTACCGCAACGAGCAGGAAGTGCTCGGCGGCCTGGCATCCGTTTATGCGGATCTGCGCGGAGACGGCGCGCTCTGGGGCTACTACAACCTGAGCGAGATCACGACCGACGAGATGATCGTCCCGACCCGCGGCCAGGACTGGTACGACAACGGCCGCTGGCTCGAGATCTTCAAGCACCAGTGGACGGCAAACAGCGGTTCGGGCCTGGATGATATCAACCGCGTCTGGGTGGACAGCTATCGCGGCGTGGCGCGCGCCAACGTCGTGCTCGATGCCATGACCAGGGTCACGGTGCCGAACCAGGAAGTGGTCGCGGCCGAGCTGCGTACGCTGCGCGCGCTGTACTACTACATTCTGCTCGACATGTTCGGCGGCGTGCCGATCGTGACCGACACCAGGATCGAAGCGCGGCCGCGCAGCACGCGCGCCGAGCTGTTCAGCTTCATCGAGACGGAGCTGAAGGAAGCGCGCGAGGTGTTGCCCGATCGCTGGCCGGCCGACATGCACGGCCGCATGACCAAGGGCGCGGCCGATGCGATTCTGGCCAGCCTCTATCTCAACGCGGAAGTCTGGACCGGCACGGTCAGCGTCGGCGGCCTGCAGAAAGGTCAGGCAAAATGGCAGGATGCCATCAATGCCGCCGACCGCGTGTTGAACTCCGGCGTTTATTCGCTGGCTTCCAACTGGCGCTCGAACTTCACGGCGGACAACGGCAGCTCGCCCGAGAACATCCTGGTTGCGAAGAACCTCAACAAGGACGGACTGGGGCTGAACTTCATTATGCGGGCGCTGCACTACAATCAGTTCAACCCGTCGCCGTGGAACGGCTTCTCGACTCTGGCCGAGACCTATAACTCGTTCGACGCGGATGATGCGCGCAAGCAGATCTTCCTGGTCGGCTGCCAGGTGAACGTCGAGACCGGACAGCCGATCAACGACCGGTCCGGCAAGCCGCTCTGCTACACGCCCGAGATCGGCGATCCGACGCAGGCGAGCGAGTCCGAGGGTGTCCGCATCTACAAGTGGCCCGCGGACCCGAATCACGTCGCGCAGGAGAACGGCAACGACTACACGTACTTCCGCCTGGCCGAGCTGTACCTGATCAAGGCCGAAGCGCTCAACGAGCTGGGGCGCACGCCGGAAGCCGTGGCGCTCGTCAACGTGATCCGGGCTCGCGTGTTCGATCCGGACGAGCCGCTCAATCCGGCCGCGTTCACGCAGGCGAGTTTCCGCGTGCGGATTCTCCAGGAGCGTCTCTTCGAGCTGACCGCTGAAGCGAAACGGCGCCAGGACCTGATCCGGCACGGCAGGTTCACGGCTGCGCGCGCGTTCAAGGCGCAGAGCGACGCGTACAAGATCCTGATGCCGATTCCACAGTCGCAGCTCGACACCAATCCCATGCTCGAGCAGAACCCGGGCTACTGATTGCAGGAGTAGTACATTGACTCACTTCACCATGGCCTGCCCGCGGATCGTGGGCAGGCTTCGGTTTTTGCTGATCGCGTTGTGTTTCAGCGCAGGTTGCTCCGACATCTCGCTCCGTGGTGAGCCAGCGGCGAATGGCCAGCTCTTCACGCGCCTGCCGTCCAGTTACACGGGCGTCCGCTTCGAGAACCGCCTCGAGGAGACTCGCGAGCTCAACGTCTTCACCTACCGCAACTACTACAACGGTGGCGGCGTCGGGCTGGGCGATCTGACCGGCGATGGCCTGCCGGAACTGCTGCTCACGTCCAACCTCGAAGGCAACCGCCTCTACCTCAATCAGGGCAGTTTCCGCTTTCGCGATGTGACCGAGCAGGCGGGCGTCTCCGGCAAAGGCTTCTGGGCGACCGGCGTCACCTTCGCCGACGTCAACGGCGATGGCCGGCTCGACATCTACATCTGCTACGCCGGCGACGTCGAAGGCCGCCGCCGCGCCAACGAGCTGTACATCAACGAGGGGCTGAACGAGGACGGCGTGCCGACCTTCACGGAACGCGCCGCCGAGTACGGCATTGCCGACGAGGGCTACTCGACGCACGCGGCGTTCTTCGATTACGATCGCGACGGCCTGCTCGACCTGTACGTCGTCAACAACTCCTTTCGTCCGGTCAGCAGCTTCGGCCTGCGCAACACGCGGCACATTCGCAGCCAGAACGGCGGCCATCGGCTCTACCACAACGACGGCGGGCGCTTCGTCGATGTGAGTGAGAAGGCGGGCATTTTCGGCAGCGAAATCGGTTTCGGCCTGGGCGTAGCGATCAGCGACGTGAATCGCGACGGCTGGCCGGACATCTACGTCTCGAATGATTTCTTCGAGCACGACTACCTCTACATCAACCGCGGCGACGGCACCTTCGCGGAGTCGATCAAGCAGCAGATGCCCTCGATCAGCTACTTCTCGATGGGGCTCGACATCGCGGACATCAACAACGACGGCTGGCCGGACGTGTACGTGACCGATATGCTGCCGGAAGACGAGCACCGGCTGAAGACGACGGCTGCGTTCGAGAGCTGGGACATCTATCAGACCAAGCTGCAGAACGATTACCACCACCAGTTCATGCGCAACATGCTGCACCTGAACAACCGAAACGGGACGTTCAGCGACATCGGCCAGCTGGCGGGTGTGGCGCGCACCGACTGGAGCTGGAGTGCGCTGATCGCCGATTACGACCTCGACGGCTTCAAGGACATCCACGTCACCAACGGCCTCGCGCGGGACGTCACGTCACAGGATTACATCTCCTTCCTCGCGAACAAGGAGACAATGGAGACCGCGGCCGGCGGCAAGCGCGTGGATTTCCTGCGGCTGGTCAAGGCCATGAGTTCGACCAGGCTGCCGGATTACGCGTTTCACAACAACGGCAATCTGACCTTCTCGAATACCAGTGCCGCATGGGGCATCGACACGCCCAGCTTCTCGCACGGCGCGGCCTACGGCGACCTGGATGGCGACGGCGCGCTCGACCTGGTAGTCAACAACGTCAATGACGAGGCGTTCGTTTTCCGCAACAACGCGCGCGAGCTGCTCGACAACCATTACTTGCAGGTGCGGCTGGAAGGCGAGGGCAGCAACCGTTTCGGCATCGGCGCCAAGGTGACGCTGCGTGCGGGCGATCAGCTCTTCTACCAGGAGCTGATGCCGTCACGCGGTTTCCAGTCCAGCGTGGACTACACGCTCACCTTCGGGCTCGGCGTGCACGCCACAATCGATTCGCTGATCGTGCAATGGCCGGATGGCCGGGTCAGCACGCAGGCTCGCGTGAATGCCGACCAGCGGCTGGTCGTCGCGCAGGCAGCCGCGCAGGCCCCCCTGCCGCTCGAGGCCGCGCCGGCGGCGCCGCTCCTCAGCGACGCAAGCGACGAGATCGAGCTGGGCTTCGTGCATCGCGAGAACGCCTTCGTCGACTTCGACCGCGAGCGGCTGATGCCGAAGCTGGTCTCGACCGAAGGGCCGTTCATGGCAGTCGCCGACGTGAATGGCGATGGCCTCAGCGATGCGTTCATCGGCGGCGCCAAGGATCAGGCCGGCCAACTGCTGATCCAGCAGCGCAACGGCAGCTTTGTCGCCGGCAGCCGGCACGTGTTCGAGGAGGACAGGATCTCGGAGGACCTGGGCGCCGCCTTCTTCGATGCGGATGGCGATCGCGACCTCGATCTCTACGTGGTGAGCGGCGGCAATGCGTTCTCGGAGATGGCGCCCGCGCTGCAGGACCGGCTCTACCTCAACGACGGCCGTGGCGGCTTCCGCAAGGCGAGCGGCCGCCTGCCGTACTCGACCAGCACGAGCGGCTCGCGCGTGGCGGCCGGCGACCTGAACGGCGATGGCCACATGGACCTGTTCGTCGGCGGGCGCGTGGTGCCCGGCGCGTACGGAACGGATCCGGCCAGCGTGCTCCTGATCAACGATGGTGCCGGGCGCTTCCGCGATGCGACGAAAGAGTTGGCTCCGGCGCTCGCGCACGTCGGTATGGTTACCGATGCAACCTGGCAGGATGTGGATGAGGATGGGCGCGCCGACCTGGTGATGGTGGGCGAGTGGATGCCCATCACCATCTTCCGCAATGTGGGCGGTCGGCTCGAGCCGATGCAGACACGCGGTCTCGACAAGAGCCACGGCTGGTGGAACCGCGTCGTGGCCGGCGACTTCACCGGTGACGGCCGCGTCGATTTCCTGGTCGGCAACCTCGGTTTGAACGCGCGCCTGCGCGCGAGCGAAAACGAGCCCGCGACCATGTACGTAAAGGATTTCGACAATAACGGATTCGTCGAGCAGATCCTTTCGTACTACAATCAGGGTGTCAGCTATCCCGTGCCGCTGAGGGACGACCTGATCAAGACGCTCACGTATCTGAAATCGCGCTATCTCGAGTACGAGGACTACGCGGGCCAGACCGTTTCTGATATCTTCAAGCCGGAAGAACTGGCGGCTGCGGTGCTGAAGAAGGCGCACACCTTCGCCACCACGCTCGTGCGCAACAACGGCGACGGCTCCTTCACGCTGGTGCCGCTCCCGATCGAAGCGCAGCTCGCGCCGGTTTACGGCATCCTCGCGCACGACTTCGATGCCGACGGCACTCTGGACGTGCTGCTGGCCGGCAATTTCGACGGCGTCGAGCCGGAGTACGGCCGCCTGAGCGCCAGTTACGGCCTTTTCCTGCGCGGCCACGGCAACGGCCAGTTCGAGCCGCTGCCGGTGGAGCGCAGCGGCTTCTTCGTGCCCGGACAGGCGCGCGACATTCAGCGCATCCTGACCGCGCGCGGCGACGCGTTCGTCGTCACACGCAACAACGACCGGCCGCTGGTCTTTCGACATACGGCCGCGCCCCGATCCTTCACGAGCAGGTAGTTGATATGAAAAGATCGACATCGCTGATCCTGTGTGCAGCGGCGCTGCAGCTGAGCTGCGCGAATGCGCCGCTCGACTATCGCGCGGAAGCCTCGAATGCGGAGTTCCTGCACGCCGCCGTGAATCAAATCACGGACGTGATCGTGTACGACATCTTCAGCCCGCCGCAGGCGAGCCGCACCTACGCCTACGCGAGCATCGCGGCGTATGAGGCGCTGCGACACGATAACCCGGAGTATCGCACGCTGGCCGGTCGCCTGAAGGAATTGCAGCCGGTGCCGGCGCCCGCGCCCGATCTCGAGTACTACCTGCCGCTCTCGGGCCTGCATGCGTTCATGACGGTCGGCAAGGCGCTGACTTTCTCGCAGGAGCGCATGGACTCGCTGCGCACGGCCATGCACGAGCAGATGCGCGCGCTCGGCGTGCCCGAGGACGTGTTCGAGCGCTCGGTGGCTTACGGCGACGACGTCGCAAAACACATCCTGGCATGGGCGGCCACGGACAATTTCAAGCAGACGCGCGGCTACGCGAAATACACGGTCACCTCGGAGCCGGGGCGCTGGGTGCCGACGCCGCCTGCGTACATGGATGCGATCGAGCCGAGCTGGGCGAAGCTGCGCCCGTTCGTGCTGGATTCGGCCAGCCAGTTCAAGCCGAAGCCGCCACTGCCCTTCGACATGAGCGAAGGGAGTCCGTTTTTCATGCAGGTCAGGGAAGTTTATGAGGTCGGTGTGAATCTGACCGAAGAGGAGCGGGCGATCGCGGCGTTCTGGGATTGCAATCCGTACGTCATGCACGTGCGCGGCCACGCCATGTTCGCGACCAAGAAGATCACACCGGGCGGCCACTGGATGGGCATCACGGCGATCGCCGCGCGCAAAGCCGGCGCGGACCAGGTGCGCACGGCCGAAGCCTACGCGCTCACCGCGATCGCCCTGTCGGACGCTTTCATCAGCAGCTGGGATGAGAAGTTCAGGAGCAACCTGATCCGTCCCGAGACGGTCATCAACGCGCATCTCGACGAGAGCTGGTTGCCGTTACTGCAAACTCCACCGTTCCCCGAGTACACGAGCGGCCACAGCGTCATCTCCACGGCCGCAGCCGTCGTGCTGACCGACCTGTTCGGGCCGGACTTCGCCTTCGAGGACAGCACCGAGCTGGCGTACGGACTGCCGTCTCGCAGCTTCGCGTCGTTCGAGCACGCCGCCGCGGAAGCCGCCATCAGCCGTCTCTA
This sequence comes from Gemmatimonadota bacterium, assembly GCA_052387015.1. Lineage (GTDB taxonomy): Bacteria > Gemmatimonadota > Gemmatimonadetes > Longimicrobiales > RSA9 > CBJLQC01. Next base: position 7,845 of record JBQTJO010000212.1, on the reverse strand, counting down.
CGGCGGCATCCACTACCGCATGGCGATCGATGAAGGCGTGACCCAGGGCCGCCGGGTCGGACAGCACGTAGTCGCACGTGTCCGCACCGGAGCCGGGGCTGTCATTGCCGTCAGTTCGAGCCCGCGTTGACGCCAGGGCCCTTCAGCTTGATCACGATCACACCATTGGCGCCGCGCACGCCGTACAGCGCCGTGTCCGCCGCATCCTTGAGCACTTCGATCGATTCGATGTCGCGCGTCGAAATCCCGGCCAGGCTGCCGCCCGGTCCCGGCTCGATCGGCATGCCATCGATCACGTACAGCGGCTCGGTCGAGCCGTTGATGCTCGTCGCGCCGCGAATCCGAACCGAGAGGCCATTCGCCGTCTGGATCAGGGAAACGCCGGCGACGCGTCCGGACAGCAGACGTTCGACGCCCTGGTCGGGGGTCTGCTGAATCTCTTCAGCCGTAATGGTCGTGGCGGAGCTGCCCTGGGGCGTGGCCGTACCGACTGCATCCGGGCTGCCGCCCGATGCGCATGCGGAGAGAGCAACCAGCGCAACCGGCAGGGTTGCGCGACGTAGGCAAAGCTTTGAGTTCATTGTGAACCAACACCTTTCAAGTGAACAACCAACAACAACGGTTCGATTGTGCACGCGCCATACCAAAGGCGGAGACAAAAAATGAGCCAGATGTACGGAAAAAGGCGTGGGGTACGGCTGGCTGCCGCTTTGGTCGCGTTCAGTACCCTCACGATCGGCGGGCTGCGCGCCCAGACGGCAGCCGAAGTGGCGTCGCCGAACGGCCGCAATCGCGTCACCATCGCGCTGCACGAGGGACAGCTGCGCTACGCGGTGCAGCGCGACGGTCGCAACATCATCATGCCGTCCCTGCTGGGCTTCGCCTTTCGCGCTGCGCCGCCGCTGCGAGACAGTCTGCGCATCACCAATCAGGCGACCAACAGTGTCGACCGCACGTGGCAGCAGCCCTGGGGTGAAGTCGCGCGCGTGCGCGATCATCACAACGAATTGCGGCTGACCATTCAGGAGACGACGACGCCCGGCCGCAGCTTCGACGTGGTCTTCCGCGTCTTCGATGACGGGATCGGCTTCCGCTACGAGCTGCCGGCGCAGCCCAATCTGGGTGAGTTCGCGATCATGGACGAGCTGACCGAGTTCGCGTTCGCGGACGACGCGCGCGCCTGGTGGATCCCGTCCAATCGCGCGCGTCTGGATCGCTCGGAGATGCTCTACTCATCATCGCCGGTGAGCCTGCTGGACAGCGTGCAGACGCCGCTCACACTCGAGACCCGCGACGGCCGCACCTTCGTCGTCATGCACGAAGCGGATCTTCGCGATTATGGACGTCTCTTCCTGGCCGGGCGCGGCATGGAGAGCCGGACGCTGCGCGCCGCAATCGCGCCCTGGGCGGACGGCGTGAAAGTGCGCGGGCGCACGCCGTTCGTGACGCCGTGGCGCACCATTCAGCTGGCCGACCGCGCGGCCGACCTGGCGCCTTCCGTGCTCGGCCTGAATCTCAATCCGCCGAGCGCGCTCGCGCACACCGACTGGATCGAGCCGATGAAATACATCGGCATCTGGTGGGGCATGCACATCGGCACCATGACCTGGGCGTCGGGGCCGAAGCACGGCGCGACCACCGAGAACACGAAGCGCTACATCGATTTCGCGGCTGCCAACGGCATTGGCGGCGTGCTGGTCGAGGGCTGGAACCTGGGCTGGGACGGCGACTGGATCGCGAATCGGAACGCGTTCTCCTTCACGCAGCCTTATCCCGATTACGACCTGAAGGAGCTGGCCGCATACGCAAAGCAGAAGGGCGTGAAACTGATCGCGCACAACGAGACTTCGGGCGGCATCGCAAACTACGAGCGGCAGCTGGAGGCCGCGTTCGCGCTCTACCGCTCACTCGGCATCGATGCGCTCAAGACCGGCTACGTCACCGACACGCTGGGCGGCGGTCACTCGCACTACTCGCAGTTCATGGTGCGCCACCACAGGAAGGTGATCGAGACCGCCGCGCAGTACGGCATCATGCTGGATGTCCACGAGCCGGTCCACGACACGGGCGAGCGGCGCACCTGGCCCAACATGATGACGCGCGAGGGTGCGCGCGGGCAGGAGTACAACGCGTGGGGCGCGGAAGGCGGCAATCCGCCCGAGCACGAGACCATCCTGTTCTTCACGCGGCTGCTGGCCGGGCCGATGGACTACACGCCGGGCGTGTTCGACATTCTGATCGAACGCGGCACCGGCCGCCCGCGCCGGCCGGAGGAGCCGCGCGTGCGCACCACGCTCGCGAAGCAGCTCGCACTGTACATCGTACTCTATTCGCCGCTGCAGATGGCGGCCGACCTGCCGGAGAATTACCAGAACCGCCCCGCCTTCCAGTTCATTCGCGATGTGGCGGTCGATTGGGAGAACTCGCACGTGCTGGAAGGCCGCATCGGTGACTACGTGGTGGTGGCGCGCCAGGCGCGCGGCCGCGACGAGTGGTTCATCGGCGCGATCACCGACGAGCAGGGCCGCAGCTTCGAGGTGCCGCTTTCGTTTCTGCCGTCCGGCCGCAACTACGTCGCGGAGATCTACGCGGACGGCCCCGACGCGCACTGGCTGACCAATCCGCTGCCGGTCGCGATCTCGCAGCAGAACGTCACCGCCGGTTCGACGCTCACTCTCGAGCTCGCGCCCGGTGGCGGGCAGGCGATTCGCATTCGGGCGGCCAGATAGGTCCACACAGATTACACGGATGATCACAGATTACACGGAGCGCTTCGGCGCAGAAGCATCGAAGCAACGCACATCAAAAAAATATTTGAGCTTTTGCGGGCGTCCATTCCGTGAAATCTGTGTGAATCTGTGTAATCTGTGTGGAATAATTCTCGCGCTCGCGCTGACGAGTTGCGATGGCGCACAAGACACCAAGCCGCTCTTCGAGCTCCTCAACCCGGAAGCCACCGGCATCACGTTCGTGAACGAGCTGCCGGAAACGCCGGACTTCAACATCCTGAACTACCTCTACTATTACAACGGCGGCGGCGTCGCGGCCGGCGATGTCGACAACAACGGCCTGCCCGACCTGTATTTCACCTCGAATCTCGGGCCCAACCGGCTGTATCTGAATCGTGGTGATTACCGCTTCGAGGATGTCACCGAGCGGGCGGGCGTGGCGGGGCCGGAGGGCTGGACCACCGGCGTGACCATGGCCGACGTCAACGGCGACCATCACGTCGACATTTACGTCTCCGCGGTCAGCTACCTGACGAAGCAGGGGCGCAACGCGCTCTACATCAACAACGGCGATGGCACGTTCACCGACCGCACCGAGGAGTACGGTCTGGGGCACGAGGGCTACGCCACGCAGGCCGCGTTCTTCGACTACGATGCCGACGGCGATCTCGACGCTTACCTGCTCAATCATTCCACGCACACGGAGCGCGGCGTCAGCTCGAGCCCGCAGCGCGCGCCTCGCCACCCGCGCGCGGGGGATCGCCTGTTTCGCAACGACGGCGGCCATTTCGTCGATGTGAGCGCGGCAGCCGGCATCTACGGCGGCGTCGAGGGCTATGGCCTGGGCGTGGTCGCCAGCGATCTGAATCTCGACGGCTGCATCGACCTGTTCGTCGCCAATGATTTCCAGGAGAACGATTTCCTGTATCTCAACAATTGCGACGGCACCTTCAGCGAGTCGATCGGCCGCGCGATCGGTCACACCAGCCGCTTCTCGATGGGCGTGGACGCGGCGGACTTCACGAACGACGGTCGCCCCGACCTGGCGGTCGTCGACATGCTGCCGGCAGAGGAGGAGATCCTCAAGACCTCGGCGAATGCGGAGAGCTTCAATGTCTACGAGCTGAAGCTGAAGGCGGGTTATCATCCGCAGTTCGCGCGCAACACCCTCCAGGTCAATCGCGGCATGGGCCGCTTCAGCGAGATCGGCTATCTGGCCGGCGTGTTCGCCACCGACTGGAGCTGGGCGCCGCTGTTCGCCGACCTCGACAACGACGGCTACAAGGATCTTTTCATCACCAACGGGATCTTCCGCCGCCCGAACGATCTCGACTACATCAACTACGTCGGCAACGAGGCGATCCAGGCGTCGCTCCAGAAGGGCATCACGCAGGAGAACCTCACGCTGTTGCAGCGCATGCCGCAGATCGCGATCCCGAACTACGCGTATCGCAACAACCGCGATCTCACCTTCACCAACAGCGCCGAAGCTTGGGGTCTCGCCCAGCCCGGCTTCTCGAACGGCGCCGCCTACGTCGACCTGAACAACAGCGGCGCGCTCGATCTGGTCGTCAACAACATCAACGCGCCCGCCTCGATCTACCGCAATCGCGCGCGCGCCATCAACGGCTCGCACTTTCTGCGGGTCGCGCTGCGCGGCGGCGGCGCGAACACGGCGGGCATCGGCGCGAAAGTCATCATCAAGCATGGCGGCACGCTGCAGATGCTCGAGCAGATGCCTACGCGTGGCTTTCAGTCGTCGGTCGACCCGCGCCTGCACTTCGGCCTGGGCGCCATCACGCGCATCGACTCGCTGACGGTCATCTGGCCCGACCACCGCTATCAGGTGCTGACGAATCTGCCGGTCGACACCGTGCTGACGCTCTCACAGACGAACGCGGGCGGCCGCTACCACTTCCGGCCGCAAACGCCGGCGCAGCCGCCCTTCACCGACGTGACCAGCCGCGTCGCCATCGATTACCGTCACGAAGAGAACACCTTTTTCGACTACAATCGCGAGCCGTTCATGCCGCATCGCCTTTCGACCGAAGGCCCCGGCCTGGCGGTCGGCGATGTGAACGGCGACGGTCTCGACGACATCTATGCGGGCGGCGCGAAGTGGCAGCCGGGACGGCTGCTGATTCAGCGCGCGGACGGCACCTTCCGCGCCTCGAGTGAGGACGTGTTCCGCGCCGACAGCCTGCACGAGGATGTCGACGCCGCGTTCTTCGATGCCGACGGCGATGACCATCTCGATCTCTACGTCGTGAGTGGCGGCAACGAGTTCTCCGGCCAGGATGAAGCGTTGCGTGACCGCCTTTATCTCAATGACGGCCGCGGCAACTTCCGGCGCACGCGCGATCGGCTGCCCGATTTCTTCGAGAACGGCGGCTGTGTCGCGCCGGGCGACTTCAACGGCGACGGCCACATCGACCTGTTCGTGGGCGGCCGGGTGGTCGCGCGCGGCTACGGCCTCAGCCCGCGCAGCTATCTGCTCCAGAACGACGGCACCGGCCGCTTTCGGGATGTGACGAACGAGCTGGCGCCGGCGCTCGCCCAGGCGGGCATGGTCTCCTCGGCGGCGTGGCTGGACTACGACAACGATGCCCGGCTCGATCTGATCGTAGTCGGCGAGTGGATGCCGGTGCGCGTATTCCGCCAGCAGAACGAGCGCTTCGTCGAGCGCACCGCGGAAGCCGGCTTTGCCAACACGAACGGCTGGTGGAATACGGTTGCCGCGGTCGACCTGCGCGGCAACGGCCGCAAGGACCTCGTGCTCGGCAACCTCGGGCTGAACTCCTACATTCGCGCCTCACCCAACCAGCCCGCCCGGCTCTACATCCACGATTTCGCGCAGAACGGCGCGCTCCAGCAGATCCTCACGTTCTACAAGAACGGGGTCAGCTATCCGATACAGGGGCGTGACGAGCTGGTGCGTCAGATTCCGCAGCTGCGCAGCCGCTATCCGGCCTATGCGGATTTCGGCGCGAGCCGCATCGAGCAGATCTTCCCGGCCGAGGAGCTGGAGAAGGCGCAGGTACGGGAAGCCCATACCTTCGCGAGCGCGCTGGCCGTCAACAACGGCGACGGCACGTTCGAGCTGCGGCCGCTCCCGGCCGAAGCGCAGTTCTCGCCGATCTACGCCGTGCTGGCCGATGACTTCGATGGCGACCGGCATACCGATCTGCTGGTCGCCGGCAACTTCTACGGCCTCACGCCGATGCGCGGCCGCTACGACGCGAGCTATGGCCTGCTGCTGCGCGGCGATGGGCAGGGTGGCCTCCAGCCCGTCGACATGGAAACCAGCAATCTCGTGATCGACGGGCAGGTCCGCGATCTGGAGCTGCTGCAGCGCGCGGGCGGCGGCAGAGTTATCGTAGTCGCGCGCAACGACACAACCTTGCAGGTCGTCGGACTGCTGCGCTGCAACCTCACACCAGCGACGGAGCGGAGGTCATGCGCGTACTTGTAGTCGCCGCCACAACTCTCGTGTTGGTCGCCGGCGAAGCTGGCGCGCAGCAGCAGCTGGCGGTTGAGCGGTACGATCCGTCAGGCGCGCTCGGGCGGCTCTTTCATGACGTGCAGATGGCCCGGATCTTCTCCGACTCCAAGACGTTCGTGGATGCGCGGCCGCGCGTTGCGCCCGAGCAGATCGTGGCGCGCTATGCAGAGATGCGCGCTCAGTCCGGCTTCGACCTGCGTGAGTTCGTGAGCCGGCATTTCGAGGCGCCTGAAGTCGTGGGCGAAAGCTTCCACACCGACACCAGCAAGACGATGCTGGAGCACATCCGTGCGCTCTGGCCCGTGCTCACGCGCAGCCCCGACGAGGCGGATGCGCGCTCGTCGCTGCTGCCGCTGCCCAACGCCTATGTCGTTCCCGGCGGCCGATTCCGCGAGGTGTACTACTGGGATTCGTACTTCACGATGCTCGGCCTGGTCGAGAGCGGCCGTGTCGATCTCGTACGCGGCATGCTCGACAATTTCGCGCACCTGATTCGAACCGTGGGGCACATCCCGAACGGCAACCGCACCTATTACCTGAGCCGGAGTCAGCCGCCGTACTTCGCGGCGATGATCGGGCTCTACGCGGCCGCAACCGATACGACTCGGGCGCTGCGCTATCTCGACGCGCTCGAGGCCGAGCATGCGTTCTGGATGGATGGTGCGGCGCAGCTCAAGCCGGGCACCGCGTTCCGCCGCGTGGTGAAGCTGCCGAATGGCGCGCTGCTCAATCGCCATTGGGACGATCGTCCGGAGCCGCGTCCCGAGTCGTACCGCGAGGACTACGAGCTGGCGCAGTCGGTACCGGAGGCAAGACGCGAAGCGCTCTACCGCAACCTGCGCGCGGGCGCCGAGAGCGGCTGGGATTTCTCGAGCCGGTGGCTGCGCGATCCGTCCAATCTGCGCACGCTCGAGGTCACCGCACTGGCGCCGATCGATCTGAACACGCTGCTCTACCACGCCGAGCAAACGATTGCCGCGCTGCGGCGCGTGCGCGCGCAACCGGGTGATGCCGAGGTCGCGCGCCGCTTCCAACAGGCAGCCGAAACCCGCCGTGCCGCACTGCTCGACGCCGCCTTCGATCCGGACAGCGGCTTCTTCTACGACGTGCGCTGGCGCACCGGCGAGCGCGTCCTCGATCGTCCAACCCTCGCCGCGGCCTCGCCGCTGTATTTCGGAATGGCCGCGCCGGAGCAGGGCAGCGCTGTCGCACGCCGCCTCGAGCGCGATTTCCTCCGCCCCGGCGGCTTCGTCACCACCACCTTTACGACCACTCAGCAGTGGGACGCGCCGAACGGCTGGGCGCCGCTCGAATGGCTGGCCATCGAGGGCGTCCGGCGCTACGGCCGCGCCGACCTGGCCAACACGGCCCGCGATCGCTGGCTGGAGCTGAATCGCCGGACGTATCAGCGCACCGGCAAGTTGACGGAGAAATACGACGTGACCGATCTCAGCCGGCGCGCCGGGGGCGGCGAGTACCCGACGCAGGATGGCTTCGGCTGGACGAATGGTGTGGCGCTCGCGCTTTCCGCACACGGAGAGGCGCTACGGGGAGGCGCTACGGGGAGGCGCTACGGGGAGGCGCTACGGGGAGGCGCTACGGGGAGGCGCTACG
>JBQTJO010000211.1:0-14668 GCA_052387015.1 Gemmatimonadota bacterium | reverse complement strand
GCTGTAAAACCGCGACGGTCCGCGTAGCGCCCTGCCTTCACCCATAGCGGCCCGTTTTTCAGCACCTTGCTACCCTTCGAGCAGTCGCCCGTCGCGCAGCTGGTGACCGCGGGCTATCTCGCCTCGCTGCTGCCGCCCCATCGCATCGTAGGTCGCGTACTTGTACAGCTCGCTCAGCGTAGGGTAGTTGAAACAGGTGCGGATGAAGAGCTCGGAGCGCGCTTCGCACAGCATCGCCGTGAGTCCGATGTGCAGCAGCTCGGAGGCCTGCTCGCCGATGATGTGGACGCCCAGCAGCCGCATGTCGTCCGCGTGAAACAACAGCTTTAGAAAGCCCACCGCGTCGCCGACCATGATGCCGCGCGCGTTCTGCGCGTAGCTGGCCTTGCCGATCACGTACGACACGCCCTGTTGCGCGAGCGACTCTTCCGTCTGGCCGGCCATCGAAGCTTCGGGAATCGTGTAGATGCCGTAGGGCAGGATGGGCGCGACTTCCTTCTTGTATTTCAGGTCGAACGCGTTGACCGTCGCTAGGCGCGCCTGCTCCATGGCTGTGGAGGCGAGTGCGGGAAAGCCGATCACGTCGCCGGCCGCGTAGATATGCGCTACGGCGGTGCGGAACTGCGCGTCCACCGGCAACGTGCCGTCCTTGTGAACCAGCAGGCCGGCCGCCTCGAGATTCAGCCGCTCCGTGTTGGCGATGCGTCCGGCCGCGATCAGCGCCGCATCCGCGTAGACCAGCTTACCGCTTTCGAGCCGCATGCTGACGCGCTTGCGGTCGCTCTCGCATTTCTCGACCCGGTCCGGCGCGTAAAAGATGATGCCGAGCCGCTCCATGGCCACGCGCAACGTGGTGGAGATGTCCGCATCCATGAACGGCAGGATGCGCTCACCCGCGTCGATCAGGGTGACTTCGATGCCGAGCGCAGCGAACGTGCAGGCGTACTCGCAGCCGATCACGCCGCCGCCGACCACCGCGAGCGAGCGCGGCATTTTGTGCAGTCCGAGTATGCTGTCGGAGTCATAGACGTTGCCGCTGTCGAAGGGGAAGAGCAGCGGCCGGCGCGGTGAGGAGCCGGTCGCGATCAGGATGAAATCGGCCTCGAGCAACTGCTCCTGGCCGCCGCCACTGACTTTCACCGTGTTCGGACCGACGAAGCTGCCGAAGCCGTGCAGCATGTCGATGTCGTGGCGCGCGACATTGGCGATCGCGCGCGTGCGCTCGGCCTCCACGACCTGCTGCTCGCGATACAGGAAATCGCGCACGGTCGCCTCGCGCCGCAGCGAAAGGTCGACGCCGTACAGCCCGCGCGCGCGAAAGCCGGACAGGACGAGCGACGTTTCGCGCAGCGTCTTGCTGGGCAGCGTGCCGGTGTTGGCGGCGGTGCCGCCCAGGGCGGCGGCCGATTCGAGGAGAGCTACACGTTTGCCGAAGTACGCGGCTTGCGCCGCGCCTTTTTCGCCCGCCGGACCCGAGCCAATGACGATCAGGTCGTAGCGAGACAAGCACTACCTGTAGTTGCCGAAGTTCAGCTCGATGCCGTAATCCTGGGAGCGCAGGACCTGCATGACTGCCTGCAGCTCGTCCTTCGACGGGCTCGTCACGCGCAGCTGGTCACCCTGAATCGCGACCTGCACCTTCTTGAAGCCGCCGGCCTTCACATCCTTGACCATCTGCTTCGCCGTGTCGGACGGGATGCCCTGGGCAAGCGTGACCTCCTGGCGCACGCGGCCGCCGGCTGCCGGAATCAGCGGCCCCTGCTTCATGTTCTTGATCGGCACGCCGCGCTTGATGAACTTGGACTGCAGGATGTCGTACAGCGCCTTCATCTTGTAGTCGTCATCCGCATCGAGCGTCAGCACCGATTTGGCGCGGTCGAACGCGATGTTGCAGTGCGAGCCCTTGAAGTCGTAGCGCTGCTGCACTTCCTTCATGGACTGATTGACCGCGTTGTCGACCTCCTGGAGGTCCGCGCCGGTGGTCACATCGAACGAGCTCTGACTGGCCATGAGCGGCAATGTAATGGCAACATGGGAGCATGGGAACATGGGAACATGGGAGCATGGGAGCATGGGAGCATGGGAGCATGAGTGAATCGTAAGATTTTTCTGCTGTCGCCGGCGAGCACGGCCGGCCGGCGCGCGGAGCTGCTCCTGAACCCGCGCTCCGAGTTTCCGCTCGCGTTGGCATTGCGCGCCACGGCAGGCGTACCGTTGGGCGAGGTGTTCTCGTTCGTGAGCGGGCTGTATTTCCGCGGCAAGCTGGCGTACGCGCGCGCCTTCGCCAGCGATCCGGCGGACGTCCGTGTGATCACGTCCGATCGCGGCCTGGTCTCGCCCGATGTGCGCGTCACGCTGGCGGACCTGCGCGCCTTCGCGCGCGTGCCGATCGCTGCGGCGAACGCCGCGTACCGTGCGCCCCTGTTGCGGGACGCGCGGCAGTATGGCAGTCATGTCGACGTCGTGCTGCTGGGCAGCGTCGCGTCCGGCAAGTACGTCGATCTGCTGCTTTCCGTGTTTGGTGAGCGCTTGCTCTTCCCGCTGGAATTCGTCGGACGCGGCGACATGAGCCGGGGCGGGCTGCTGCTGCGCTGCGTGGACGCGGCCGCGAGCTCACGTACGTGCCGGTCGCGGACAGGGCGGTTACCGCGCCAGGAGCTCGGCCGGTCCGTGTTGCGGGATGCGATAGAACCGTCGCTGCGGCGACTGGCCGGTAATGAGCAGCATTTCCGCCGCAGCCCGGCGCGGGTGCGCGACGATCAGCTTGCCACCATACCGCCGCTGTATCGTCTGCGCGGGCGTGTGCCCGATCACCTGCGCCTGCACGTGAAAGCGCGCGAGCGTAGTCGTGAGCTCGGCTTCCAAGGTGTCGGACTGTGCATAACCGCGGTACCAGAAGACGCTGCGGTCACCCCAGAAGAATCGCTCGAATTCCGCCAGGCTTGCCGAGTCGATACTTACTCGCACTGTGCTGTCGGTGTGCGCGAGGAATAGATCGCTCCGAATGGTGTGTGCCAGTTCACGCGCGAGGCTGGCCGGCGTGTAGTTCAGATAGTCGCTGCTGACGCCGCCATGTACGAAAAGCAGGTCGCCCAGCTTGAGCACGGCCGGCTTGCCGGCCAGCCAGCGACCGAGCACCGACTGGCGCGCGTGCAGCAGGCGAGAGTACGCGCTGTTATGCAGGTGCGCGATGTGTGACTCTTTCGGGTGCACGTACCGCAAGTCGCCCAGCATGACCATGATTTCGTGATTGCCGAGCAGGACATGGACGCGCCCGTTGGCGGCGCGTGCTTCCCGCTCCAACCGGTAGAGGAACCAGAGGAGTCGCGTCGCATCCGGCCCGCGGTCGACCATGTCGCCCAGAAACACGATTTGCTTCCGGCCGCCGCTCCAGCGCAGCGAATCATCGATCAATCCGGCGTTGCGGAGGAGGCGAACCACACCATCGAACTCACCGTGCGTATCGCCCAGGACGTAAACGGAATCGGCCAGCTGCAGGGCAGCCGGCGCATCCAGCGGGTCCCTATAGAGCACAGTGCGCTGCTGATTGGCGGTGTTCCCGGCCGAACCATAGGTGATCTCGAAGGCGGCACCTTTTGGTTTCCGGAACACCGCATGATGTGCGGTCGCGGCGGGCGTATTCGTGGTGAAATGAGGGTGGCCGCCGGCGATCACCCGCAGCAGCCCGGGCAGCGCGTCAGCGGTAATCCACTGCACGTGCACGGAATCGTCCATTTCCCACACGAACAATCCGAACTCACCCGTCAGCCGCGGCTCCTGCGGGCGTAACGCGAGCAGCGCGCACGCGCCACCTGCCAGCAGGAGCGAAAGTGCGAGTCTAGAACGTCTCGAGCGAGCCATCATCGACCTTCTTGAGCAGCCAGCGAATACGGCTTGCCACCGCGTCGATTTCGTGTGCAGTCAAGCCGAGCTGAACGAGGTTGTCTGCTTTCCTCACGCCACGCCTCGGATCGAGGTTTTCCGTGGGCGCCACAGCCACGAGTTCGGTGCCGCGAATCTCGAATTGCGCAACCACGCCGAGCGCGTTCTGCAGATCCTCGGTCGTGATGCGGCGCAGCCGTTCAATGCTGCGGGCGGGAAAACGTTTGACGCGCAGCTGGCGCCAGTCCTTGCCCCGATCGCTCTCGATCGATGAAAAGGCAACGCCATTATCGACCGCGAAAACGCGCGGGTTGGTGGCATCGGTAGAAACCAGAAAGTTGCCGAAATTCGAGTCGCTGTGCCGGACCAGATAGCTGAACAAGTTGGTGTTGGCGAGATGGTAGGCATAGCGTTGATCCCGCTCGAAGCGCTTGGGATCGTGCACGTCCTGCCCGGTCACCTGGGCCAGCCAGTACTGCAGCACGACCAGCACGGAAGCGGTGTTGTCGAAGGTCGCCGACACATCGCTTCGGAGCGTGCGGTAGAAGTCGAGCGGGATGGGGCGAACGATTGTCGGCGGCACTACGTAGTCCGGTTCATCCAGAAACAATTTCTGGAGTGCGTAAGCGGCCAACTCATAGCGCGGCTCGTTATTGAAGGTGGCTGCGCCGGGCGCCGCCTTCGCCCACTTGACCAGCAGCAAAGTGGAGTCGTTGAACCTGAGCAGCACGCGCTGGGTGCGATCCGTCTCGAAGCGCGAGCCGCGCATGTCGACGAGCTCGAAGGAATCGGCGCGCAGGTGAGCTTCGATGGCCGAGATCGGGAGCATAATGTTCCCGTCCTGCGCCGGAAGCGCAGTCCCCAGGCCCAGCAGTGCAACCGTCAGTAATGCGCGATGTGCATGGCGAATCATAAACACCTCGCGAGGAGTGGGAGAGATGGATTGGCCGCTTACGCACTTGCCGGCTCGGCGGCCAACGCGGCTTCCTGTCGCAACGTGGCCGGAGCGACAGGCAGCGTGATCGTGAATTCGCTGCCGGTGTCAGGCGTGCTTCGCACCTCGATCCTGCCCTGGTGCTGTTCGACGATCTGGCGCGCGATGAGCAGACCCATGCCCATACCGACGCGCGCACCTTTCGTGGTGAAGCCCGGCTGGAAGATGCGCGCGCTGTTCTCGGGCGCGATGCCGCAGCCGGTATCCGCAATTGTAACGGTCACATGCAGGTTGTCGTGCCGCGTTCGAATCGTCAGGGTGCCGCGATCCGGCATCGCCTGCCGCGCGTTCACCAACAGGTTCATGAAGACCTGGTTGAGCTGTTGCGGCCTGCAGAGCACCAGCGGCAGCGCGCCGTAGTCCTTCACCACGTCGATCAGCGCCAGCTCATGCCCTGTGATCGCGAGCGTGCTATCGATCCCCTCATGCAGATCCGCCCAGGCGATTTCGGAGCGGCCTGGACGGCCGAAGCTGCGCAGGCTCTTGACCAATTGATCGACTCGCTCGACGGCCAGCGTATTGACGCCGATGATTTCATGAAGGGCGCGCGCGATCTTGCGCACTTCGTTCAGCTCGGCCGCGTCCACCCGCTCATCGGCGAGAATAGCCTGCAGCCGCGCCAGCGCGCGGGTCAATACGTCGTGGTTGCTGTGCAGGGCGCCGATGGGCGTGTTGATTTCATGGACCAGCCCCGCCACCAGATTCCCGAGTGACGCCAGACGGTTCGAATCGGCCAGGCCGGCACGCAGCCCGGCCAGCTCGGCAGCCAGCTGCTGCGCGCGCCGGCGCTGATGCAGCGCGCTGCCGGCCGCGATGATAAGCGCCAGCAGCGCCAGAGCGAGAGTCAGTAGCGCGCTCACCAGAAGGCCTGCGCGAGTCGGCGGCGCATTTCAAAGAGCTCCTGATTGGCGTCTTCCAAAGCACTCACGCGCGCATCCAGATCATTGAAAAGGGCCGACCGCTCGACACCGTTCCGGATGATCACCTTGAGATGCTCGTTGTTCCAGGGCTTTTCGAGATAGTAGTAGAGCCCGGCCTCATTGATGGCCCGGATGGCGTTGTCCTTGTCGGCGTAGCCGGTAAGCAGAATGCGCGTGGTGAGCGGACGAACTTCACGCACCTGCTTCAAAAAGGTAATGCCATCCACATCGGGCATCATGAAATCGGCCAGCACTACGTGCACGTGCTCGGCGGCGACCGCGGCCAGGGCCGCGCGCGCATCGGTAAAAGTCTGCACATCGTACGACGTCTCGAGCTCCAGGAAGGCACGCAAAGCGGCGGCGACCATGGGCTCGTCGTCCACGACCATGATGCGGCCACTGGCAGATGCAATCATGCGCTCCTCAGGCGACGAGTGTGCGGACCCGCCGCGCGAGTCCCTGCAATAGTCCGAGTGCCAGTTCCGGCGTGTCTTCCAGCAACTCGAAGAAGTCTGCGCGGTTGATGCGCAGCAGCTGGCTCGTTTCCGTTACGCGCGCGCCAATCAGGCTCGGCGCATCGTCGATCAGCGCCCAGGTACCAAACGCGGTGCCAGCCTGCAGCAGCATCCGCTCGACGCCCAGTCCGCGCAGCTCGACCGCGCCGCGTACCAGAATATACATCGCGGCTGCCGGACGGCCTTGCTCCAGCAGCTCGACGTGGGCCGGGCTGTTGATTTCCTCGGCAATCGCGGCCAACAAAGCCAGATGCGCGCTGCGCGCGCCCTGCAGCAGATCGACCCGCTGCAGAAGGAAGACACGTTCAATAATGTCCATGCCGATGTCCTGGTCCAGAAGGGTCCCGCCGCGCCGGCCGTGCGACGGGGCAGCAAGCAGTGAGTTGTGGCCGTTGAGGGCCCGAGCACATGCGGCTATCCAGCTGTCCTCGTCGTCACGGAGCTCGGGCAGGACGTCCCACGCTCGGCGGCCGTTCCAGGCCGGGTGCTCGGGGTCCGTGAGAACGGGCGCCAGCGTGCGTATGAGATCATAGCCGATCTCGTGTTCCAGCCACTCGAGCGCATTGCCGCGGCTGTGCATATCGTTGCTGCAAACGGCGCTGTAGGCATCGAGCACGCCGCTCGGGGCATGCAGCAAGGCCAGCAAGCGAAACGCGCATTCACGACGCTCCCGCCAGGCCTCCGTCAAGGCCTGCAGCAGCAAGTCCGCGACCCGCGTACCGGTATACGTGTGCGCAACCGAGTGACGGGCGAGCGCGTAACGCTCGGCCGCCTGCGCTTCGCGCTGCAGCACGGCGCGCACGTCATCGCCTGGAAAGCGCAGGTCCGGAAAACGCGCGCGCAGCTTCCCGAGCGCCTTGATGGCGCGGAAATCCAGTACTTGATCCGTTTCGCGAGCGCTGATGGCTCGCAGGAGCACGCTGACTGCCTGATCGCTCGGCACGCGCGCCAACACACCCGGGATCAAACGGCGAATCGTGGGATCCGCGCCCGGATCGAGCAAATACGCCGAGAGTGCCGGCAGCGCTGCGACACCGTAGCTGCGTAGCGTACTGCGCGCGGCCTCACGGAGCGCACGTGAGCGCAACGCGGCCACGCACGCCGGCAGCAACTCAGGACTGTGCAGCGCACTCGCAGCGCGCAAGCTGGCGTTGGCCACCTCGGTATCAGCGTCGCTCAACAGCGGCAGCAGAACTCGCCAGCCTTCCACTCCCAGCGCCTGGGCGGCATAGGCCGTTTCGATGCGCGCCTCGCGGCTATTCAGCCGTTGACGCTCGTCGGAAACGGTGTAGTTCCAGGCCACCCGCTCGCGCACAGCCGCAGAAACATCGAGGCGCGCGAGCTGGGCGAGGACGGCCGTCCGGACGTGCGCACGCGGACTGCCGACCAGCCGCAGCAACATCGGTTCGGGATCATGCGACGCTAGGATCAGCGCACGCACCGCCGCCTCGCGAACAGCGGGTGAATCATCGTCGAGCGCTGCTTCGACCGCCTGCCGGTTCTCCTCATCCGAGGCGCGCGCGAGCAGGGCAACGGTCCGTACGCGGATGGCGTCCGCCGGGTGCCGAAGCAAGGCACGCAGCTCGTTCGCGAGCGGCCCCGTTTCCGCGGGCGGCGCCTGCTCGAGCAGATCGAGCGCGAAGGCGACCTGCAGCGCATCCTCAGCCTGCAGCGCGACACGAATGCGCGGCAGCGTTGAGGCGTCAAGCAACGTTGCGAACAAACCGCGGAAACTGGCGAATCGCCCCTCGATCGCCTTGGCCAGCGTGCGCACGTACTCTTTACGCAGTGCAACCGCGATGACAAATGCCAGGCCGGCCAGCACAAGGCTGACATACGCGATCTGACGGGAAGTGATGAACTGCAGCAGAAGGAAGATCACTACCGCGGACAGAGCCTTGCCGACGCCTTTTTCAATGACCACATCGATGTATGGTTTGGCCGTCAGGCGGATATGCTCCGGGGTCGGCAAGTACAGGATTTCGCGCGCGGCCCGCTCAGCGGAATAGCGCAGTCCGGTTTCAGCGCCCTTCGCGGCGGAAGCAGCGATCAACCCCCACCACAGTACCAGGCCTGCGTTCGTGACGAGCAGCGCGGCCGGCAGCAGCATGACGGCAATGCCTACACCGAATCGCTTCAGCAGCGGGTGCAGCAGAAGCACGAAGCCGAGCGGCAGCCACTGCGTTACCGCATTGAACCTGCCTTGAAACGCGGAGACCGCGTCGCGCGTCTCGAAGACTTCCTTGCTCAGCAGATTGAACTGGTAATCGACCAGTTCCTTGACCACCACAGTGAGCAGAACGGACGCAGCAATCAGCCGGATGTGTTTGTTCTGCCAAAGCGCGTCGGCGGTCGTAATGGCCGGACGGCTGATCTGCTTCTGCGAGCCGTGATCGGAATAAATGAACGGAAGTCCGGCGGCGAACAGCAGGATGATGGCAGCGGCAACCAGCAGAAGATTGGGTGCGCCGATGCGTTGCGCGGTCAGACCCGTGATCAGCCCGCCGATGGTGGCGCCGATCGCACCGCCACCGATGACCAGCGGGTAGGCCTGTTTCGCGCTGCGCGCATTCAGGAACAGCTGCGTGGCCATGAAGAATTGCGTCACCAGCGCCGCGGAGAAGAGATCGTACCAGCCGTAGAAGAGCACGCCGAAGGTGGCGCTACCCTCCACATAGAGCACGCGGAAGACGACCAGGTTACTCGCGAAGAAGAGCGCGACCAGCACGAAGAGCGAACGCCATGGCACCCGATCCGCCAGCTGCTTGTGGATCGGTCCGAACAGCACCACGGCCGCGCTTACGAGATAGACCTTGTAGAAGTCGGTTGCGCCCAGCCCGTCGAGCGCGAGCGAGTTCTTGATCGGGCGGAGAATGCCGACCGCGCAAACCACCAGGAAAAACAAGCCCATCATCGCGAACAGCTTGATGCGCTCGCGACGTGGGGCATGGATCAGATCAGGGAAGAACCGCGCGAGAAACGCCAAACGTCCCCTTGGCGTAGACGATGTGACACCCCCAATGTAACTTGCGGCCTCGGGGGATCAAGTGATTACCATTCCGCGCGACAAGCCGCAGGTCCATCTGAAGGTACGCGGCCGCGAAGTGCGGCTGACGAACCTGAACAAGCCGTTCTGGCCCGATCTGGGCATCACCAAGGGCGATCTGCTGCAGTACTACGCGGACGTCTCGAAGCATCTCTTGCCGCATCTCGAGCAGCGCGCGATGGTCATGAAGCGGTATCCGCACGGCGCGTACGGCGATTTCTTTTTCATGAAGCGCGCGCCCACGCCGCGGCCGGACTGGATCGAGACCTGCCGCATCGAGCACGACTCCGGCAACGTCATCGACTTTCCCATGGTCCAGGACCTGGCCGCTCTGTTGTGGGTCGTGAATCTTGGCTGCATCGACTTGAATCAGTGGTACGCGCGCTGTGAGGCCGTCGATCGTCCGGATTACCTGCATTTCGATCTGGATCCGGTCGAGGGCACGCCCTTCGAGAAGGTGATCGAAACCGCGCTGGTCGTGCACGAAGCGCTGGACACACTCGGCATGCCGAACTCCGTGAAGACCACCGGCTCGAAGGGCATGCATGTCTACATTCCGATCGCGCGCGGCCCGACGCAGAAGGCGGTGTGGACGTTCGCGAAGGAACTGGCGCGCGTGCTGGAGGCGAAGTATCCGCAGCTGGTCACGGCGGAGTACAGGGTGGCGAAGCGCCCGAAGGGGCGCGTGCTCGTCGACTACAATCAGAACGCCTGGGGCCGCACCCTCGCCTCGCTCTACTCGGTGCGGCCGCGACCGCACGCGCCGGTCTCCACGCCCGTGACCTGGCAGGAAGTCGAGCAGGGCGTGCAGATCGCCGACTTCACGCTGCGCAACGTGCGGGAGCGGCTCGAGCATACCGGCGATCTGTTCAGGCCGCTGCTGCTCAAGCGCGGACGCTTCGACCTGGAGACGTTCATTTGACGCTGCCGATCATGCCGCCCTTCCTGCCGATGGAAGCGAACCAGGTAGCCGATCTGCCGATCGGTGCAGAGTGGCAGTACGAGCCGAAATGGGACGGCTTCCGCTGCATCGCCTTTCGCGATGACAATGACATTCAGCTGCAATCCAAATCCGGCAAGCCGCTCGCCCGTTACTTTCCCGACGTCGTCGAAAGCCTACGCACCGTGCCCGCGCAGAAATTCGTGCTGGACGGAGAAATCGTGGTGCCGGTCGGGAATCTGCTTTCCTTCGAGGAGCTGCTGTTGCGCGTGCATCCGGCCGAGAGCCGGGTGCGCAAGCTGGCCGCGGCCAATCCGGCGCTGTTCGTCGCGTTCGACCTGCTGGTCACGGAAGACGGCGTGTCGCTGCTCGAGCGCAAGCTGGCGCAGCGGCGTGAGCAGCTCGAGAGCTTCGCACACCGGCATTTCGATCGCAGCAACGGCATCCGCCTGTCACCGCGCACTCGCGACGCCGGCGTCGCAAGAAGATGGCTGACCAGTGTGAAAGGCGGTCTGGATGGCGTGATCGCCAAGCAGCTCGAAGCGCCGTACCTGAGCGGCGAGCGCAAAGGCATGATCAAGATCAAGGCGCTGCGCACGGCCGACTGCGTGGTCGGCGGCTTTCGCTACGGCACGAAGAGCAGGGAAGTCGGCTCGCTGCTGCTCGGACTCTACGACGATCATGGCCTGCTGCACCACGTCGGCTTCACCTCGAGTTTCCGGCGCGATCAGAAACAGGCACTGACCGAGCTGATCGAGCCGCTGGTGCAGGCGCCGGGCTTTACGGGCCGCGCACCGGGCGGCCCGAGCCGCTGGAGCACGGAGCGCTCGGGCGACTGGCAGCCGCTCGCGCCCAGGCTGGTGGTCGAAGTCCAGTACGATCATTTCTCGGAGGGCCGCTTCCGTCACGGCACCCGGTTTCTGCGCTGGCGCCCCGACAAGGAGCCGGCGCAATGCACGATGGGCCAGGTCCGGCGGCACGGCAGCTCATCGCTGGCATTGCTCTGGTAGCACGCGCCCGGCAATTTGTTGCCCATGCGTGCTGACGTTTTCCCGAACGTGGAGGTCCCGCGCGAGATCTTCCTCGATGCGGAGGCTGCCGCGCGGCGGCGCGGACCTCGAGGCCGGCACCGGCACCACCTACTGGATCGAGCTACCCCTTCATGCAGGTTCAGATTTTCGGCACGAAGAAGAGCGCCGAAGCGCGCAAGGCACTCCGGTTCTTCGCTGAGCGTCGCATCAAGACCCACTTCGTCGACCTGAACGAGCGAGCCGCCAGTCCCGGCGAATTGAAACGCTTCGCCCAGAAGTTCGGCGTGCAGGCACTCATCGATCGGGAGGCGCGGCGTTTCCGGGATCTCGGGCTCGGCCACTCACACATGTCGGATGAGCGCTGGCTGCAGAAGCTCGCGGATGAGCCGCTGCTGCTCAGGATGCCGCTGGTGCGCTACGAGAACCGGCTCACGATCGGCGACGCCGAAGCGGAGTGGAAGGCGTGGGTCAGCTCGCTGCCTCGGCCGTGAAGCTGCCGGTGTCGACGTCGAGAAAGTAGACCCGTCCCTCTTCGATCACGTAGTACCAGCCGTGCAGCGACACCTCGTTCCGTTCGACCCGCTCGCGCACTATCGGAAAGGTCATGAGCCGCTCGATCTGCAGGGCGATCGAGCGCTGTTCGGTGCGCCGCAAAAGCTCGCGATTCACGGCTCCCTCGAGCATCGCCTCGCGGCCCAGCTGCAGCCATTTGCTCACGTGCGGCGTCGCGCGGTTCGGCGGTCGATAGAGCGCCGCAATCGCGCCGCAGTCGCTGTGACCGCAGACCACGATGTCGGTCACGCCCAGCACGACCAGCGCGAATTCAATGGCGGCCGACGTGCCGTGGAAGCCGTCGTCGCTCTCGAACGGCGGCACGAAGTTGCCGACGTTGCGCACCACGAACAGCTCGCCGGGCAGTGCGTCGGTCAGCAGTGTCGGCACCAGCCGGGAGTCGCTGCAGCCGATGAACAGCGTGGTCGGCTGCTGGCCCTCCGAGATCAGGCGCTGATAATGGTCCTTGAAACGCGGAAAATGCTCGCGATTGAAACGGGTGAGACCCTCGATCAGTCGTTGTGGCATGGTGGAAATAGTAACTATATTCAGGGCAGAATCAACCGACACGGGAGAGACGTTTGGCAGGCCACAGCAAATGGGCGCAGATCAAGCGCAAGAAGGCGGTCGTCGACGCGAAACGCGGCGCGCAGTTCACGCGGCTGATTCGTGAAATCACGATCGCCGCGCGCAGCGGCGGCGGCGACGCCAGCTTCAATCCGCGGCTGCGGCTGGCGATCGACACCGCGAAGGCCGCCAACATGCCGGCCGACAACATCGAGCGCGCCATCAAGAAAGGCACCGGCGAGCTGGAGGGGGTCGACTACCAGGAGATCACGTACGAGGGCTACGGCCCGAGTGGCGTGGCCATTCTGATCGAGGCGGTGACCGACAACCCGAACCGCACGGTCGCGGAGATCCGGCATTCGCTCTCGCGCAACGGCGGCTCGCTCGGCACCAGCGGCTCGGTCGCGTGGCAGTTCGACAAGAAGGGGCAGATCTTCGTCGACGCGAAGCGCTACGATGAAGATGCGACCATGCTGGCCGCGCTCGAGGCCGGCGCCGAGGACCTGCAGCGCGAAGGCGACACCTACACGGTCACGACGGACCCGACCGCGTTTCACGCGGTGCAGGACGAGCTGAAAAGGCAGGGCATCCAAATCGAATCGGCGGAGCTGTCGATGATCCCGAAGACGGCGGTGCACGTCGAAGGCGATGACGTCGCGAAGCTGCTGAAGCTGCTGGATGCGCTCGAGGAGCTCGATGACGTGCAGAAGGTCCATTCCAATCTCGACATTGACGAAGCGGCGCTGACCGAGGCCGAAGCGTGATCGTTCTCGGAATCGATCCCGGCGCGGCAGTCACTGGGTACGGCGTCGTCGCGCGCAGCGGCGGCGCCGTTTCGTTGCTGGAATGCGGCGTGGTTCGCACGGCTGCTGCCACGCCGCTGCCGCAGAGACTGCGCGAGATCTACGAAGGCATTGGTGAGGTGCTGCAGCGCCATCGCGTGCAGGCGGTCGCGGTCGAAGGCGTGTTCTATGCCAGGAACGTGCGCACCACCGTGATTCTCGGTCATGCGCGCGGCGCGGTGTTGCTGGCCGCCACCATGCGCGACCTGCCGGTGTCCGAGTACTCGCCCGCCGAGATCAAGAACGCGGTGGCCGGCACGGGCCGCGCGACCAAGGAGCAGGTGCAGTTCATGGTGCAACGGCTGCTGCGCCTGAAGCAGCCGCCGCGGCCCAGCGATGCAGCCGACGGTGTCGCCGTCGCGCTCTGCCACTGTCAGTCTCAGGTGTTGGAGCTGGTGCGTCGATGATCAGCCGCGTTCAGGGCAGGCTGGTGCGCCGCGATCTCAACTCGATCGAGGTGATGACGCCGGCCGGCGTCGCCTACGAGCTGCTGATTCCGCTGTCCGTCTTCGAGCGGCTGCCGCGCGAAGGCGCCGATGTCGAGTTGCGCACGTACCACGTGGTGCGCGAGGACTCGGCCGAGCTGTTCGGCTTCCTCGAGAACTCCGAGCGCACGCTGTTCGGTCGCCTGCTCGGCGCATCGGGGGTCGGGCCTCGCCTCGCGCTGAACATGCTGTCGACCATGCCGCCGGACCGCCTGGTCGCCGCCATCACCGGCAAGGACATTGCCACGCTCAAGCGCATTCCGGGACTGGGCGCGAAAAAGGCGGAGCGGCTGGTGCTCGAGCTGGCGGACCGCCTGGATGACATTGCGGTGGCTGCAACCCGGCCGGCGGGAGCTGCGCGTGCAACTTCCGAAGAAGCCGTTCATGCCTTGGTTGCGCTCGGCTACAACGCCGGCGAGGCGAGCGCGGCGGTGCGCAAGGCGCTGGATGAGGAGGGCAAGCTGATCGGCATCGACCTGATCAAGGCGGCGCTGGCGAAGGTGACGAAGGCTTGAACTTCGGAATAGAAAACCGGAATAGAAAATCGGACTAGAACACCGGATCTGGCTGTCCTCATCCTGCGCTGCGTTGCACGCTGCACGAACGCTCGACGATTCACGTTACCCGGAGCGGGCGCGTCGCAGCCAGGGCAAGCTTAGGCAGCCAGCCGCTTTTCGACCGCGGAAAGCTGGTCGTTCACCAACCGGAAGCGCTGCCGCATGTCGTCGCCGAGGCCGTTCGTGCTCTTTTGCAGCATGTCTATGCGGTCTTCGAGACCGTAGAGCTGGGTCCTGACTTTGTCCAGCTCGGCGCGCATCTCGTTGGTGGTCTCCTTGTTCTTCGCCACCATTTGTTCCAGAAGGCCGAGCCGATCGCTGACGGACTGAAAGCGCT
>JBQTJO010000210.1:0-5512 GCA_052387015.1 Gemmatimonadota bacterium | reverse complement strand
GGAGCTTGCCGAAAAGGCGGGAACAGCAGTTCAAATTCAAATTCAAAATTCAAATTCAAATGTTAGTTGGGTGGTTCGGCCGTGATGCCTTCGGCTTCGAGCCTTTTGATCGTGGTTATCAGGAGTGCGGTGATTTGGCGTTGCGCATCTCGAACTTCGGCGATTGCAGCTTCGGGGATCAGCTCGAAGTCGATCATAGTATCGACGTGCGCCCAGCTTTCCCACGCCGAGCCCTTTGCGATCATGAGGTAATGGAGCCGCTTGCCCGGCCTCCATTCTCCGAATGCTTCGAGCAGATTGGCCGGAATGGACGCGGTGGAGCGGCGAAGCTGATTCACGAGATCGGAAAAGCCACGCGTGTTCGCGACCTTGATCAGAGCGTGCACGGCGCGGCTGTGCCGGCGTGCCAGCCGGTAGACGGCCAACTTATCAGGATCGAACATGGCCATTCACACCTCCCTCACCAAAGGAAAAATTTGAATTTGAATTTGAATTTGAATTCGAATTTGAATTGCTGTTCACCCCGGTTTCGGGCTGGCACGTTCGCGTACGCCGAAAAATTCAAATTCAAATTCAACTTCAAATTCGAATTGAATAGTGGACGGGGCGGGCCCATGGCGCGACGAGTCAAAGTGCGGCTGGCACTGCTTGCCGTATTCGCCGCCGGCTCAGGTCTGCCGGCGCAGGCGCAGCGGCCTGCGGCTGTTCAAACGGAAGCAGCATTCCTCGACACGCTGCAGGCCCGCACCTTCGATTTCTTCTGGCAGACCACCAATCCACGCAATGGACTCACCCCGGATCGCTATCCTACTCCTTCATTCTCGAGCGTAGCGGCAATTGGTTTTGCGTTGACTGCGTATCCGGTCGGCGTGACGCGCGGCTACATCACGCGTGAGCAGGCGGTCGAGCGGACACTCGCGACGCTGCGCTTCCTCTGGCGCGCGCCGCAAGGCGCTACCCCGGACGCCGTGTCGGGCTACAAGGGCCTGTTCTACCACTTTCTCGACATGGAGACCGGCCACCGCTACCGGACGGTCGAGCTCTCGACCATCGATACCGGTCTGCTCATGGCCGGTGTGCTCTTCGCACAATCGTGGTTCGATGGTCCGGCTGCCGGCGAAGCGGAAATACGTGCTCTCGCCGATTCACTGTATCGGCGCGTCAACTGGCAGTTTGCGCAGGCGCGCCCGCCCGCGGTCAGCATGGGCTGGCATCCGGAAAAGGGCTTCATCGCGCACGACTGGCGCGGCTACAACGAGGGCATGATCCTGCTGATCCTGGCGCTCGGCTCGCCGACCCATCCGGTCGGTCCGGACACCTGGGCAGCGTGGACCAGCAGTTACCGCTGGGGCAGCTTCTACGGCTACGAGCACGTGGGTTTCGCGCCCTTGTTCGGCCATCAGTACTCGCACATCTGGATCGACTTCCGCGGCATTCACGACGCGTACATGCGGGCGCGCGGCATCGATTACTTCGAGAACTCGCGGCGCGCGACCCTGGCACAGCGGGCGTACGCGATGGCGAATCCGAACGGGTGGAAGGACTACGGCGCCGATATCTGGGGCCTGACCGCGAGCGACGGACCCAAAGACGTCACGCGTGTGGTCGACGGCGTCCCGCGCCGATTCTTTACCTACGCGGCGCGCGGCGCGTCTTTTACCGAAGTGCGCGACGACGGCACGATCGCGCCGACCGCCGCCGGCGGCTCCATTCCCTTCGCGCCTGAAGTCGCGATTCCGGCCCTGCGCGCCATGCGCGTGCACTACGGCGACAAGCTGTTCCGGGAATACGGCTTCCTCGACGCGTTCAATCCCACCTTCACCTTCACGGATCTCGAGCTGCGGCACGGCAGCGTCATGGGCGACGTCTGGATCGACGGCGACTATCTCGGCATCGACCAAGGCCCGATTCTGCTGATGGCCGAGAATCATCGCAGCGGGTTCGTCTGGGAAACGATGAAGCGCAACCCGTACATCGTG
The DNA here is from genome assembly GCA_052387015.1 of Gemmatimonadota bacterium. Classification (GTDB taxonomy): domain Bacteria; phylum Gemmatimonadota; class Gemmatimonadetes; order Longimicrobiales; family RSA9; genus CBJLQC01. The sequence goes on along the minus strand of JBQTJO010000210.1, from coordinate 3,533 downwards.
CGCGGCCTGTGCCGCGCCGGTTTCAGCGGCGGCTGGCTCGAGGGGCGCTGTGAGTAGAACCATCGTCCTCGCGCTGCTGCTGGTTGTAGCCGCGTGCGGCCGGACACGGCGCGACGAGGTCGTGATCCGCTTCTGGGGCATGGGCCGGGAGGGTGAGGTCGTTGCCGAGCTGGTGCCCGAATTCGAGCGCCGCAATCCCGGCATTCGCGTGCGGGTTCAGCAGATCCCGTGGACGGCCGCGCACGAGAAACTGCTGACTGCATTCGTCGGTGATGCGACTCCGGATGTCGCGCAGCTCGGCAATACCTGGGTGTCGGAATTCGTCGCGCTCGACGCATTGCAGCCGCTCGATTCTATGATCGCCGGCTCGACCACGACCAGGTCCTCCGACTTTTTCGCTGGCAGCTGGGATGCCAACGTGATCGACGGCGTCGTCTACGGCATTCCGTGGTACGTCGACACGCGCGTGCTCTTTTATCGCACCGACCTGCTGCGCGCGGCCGGCTATGATGCGATGCCCGAGACCTGGCAGGAGTGGCAGACCGCGCTTCAGCGCATCAAGAGACGCATGCGGCCCGGCCAGTTTCCGTTGCTGGTGCCGACCAATGAGTGGCCGCAGCCGTTGATTTTCGGCATGCAAACCGGCGCGGACGTGCTGCGTGATGGCGGACGCTACGGCAACTTCAGTGACCCGGATTTCCGTCGCGGATTCGAGTTCTATACCGGCTTGTTTCACAGCGGCCTGGCGCCGGCGGTCAGCGCCGCCGAGATCTCGAATCGGTATCAGGAATTCGCCGCCGGCAACGTCGCAATGATGATCACGGGTCCCTGGGAGATCGGCGAGTTCACGCGCCGCCTGCCCGCCGACATGCAGGACCGCTGGGCGACCGCGCCGCTGCCCGGGCCGGACGGCGCGGGCAGCTCCCTGGCGCTGGGCGCCAGCCTGGTCTTGTTCAAGGCGTCGCCGCACAAGCAGGCAGCCTGGAAGCTGATCGAGTATCTCTCCGAGCCCGCGCAGCAGCTTCGATTCTACGAGCTGACCGGCGACCTGCCCGCGGCACGTGCGGCGTGGACGCATCCGACGCTTACCGAAAACCGGCACGTGCAGGCCTTTTCCCAACAGCTCGAGCGCGTGCGGCCGCTGCCCAGGGTGCCGGAAGCCGAGCAGATCGTCATCAAGCTGGCCGAGCGGGGTGAACATGCCGCGCGCAATCAGGCCACGGTCGATGAAGCATTGCGCGCGCTCGATCGTGACGTCGATCTGATGCTCGAGAAGCGCCGCTGGCTGCTCGCACGCGGCGAGGCGGAACGTGCGCGCTGAGTCCGATTCCGGCGTGGCGTACGTCTTCCTGGCGCCCGCACTGCTGCTGATCGGCGTTTTCTTCGCGCTGCCGGTGCTCGCGGCATTCGCGCTCAGCTTCACCGATTTCGACATCTACGCGATCGGCCGCTTCGAAAACATCCGTCTGGTCGGGTTGCGCAATTACGCGCGGCTGCTCGAGACACCGCTATTCTGGAAGGCGCTGGGCAATACACTGTACTTCGCGCTGGTCGGCGGGCCGCTGACCATTGCGGTGTCATTGGCTGCCGCGCTGCTGGTCAATGCGCCGCTGGTTCGTTTCAAGGCTCTGTTCCGCACCATCTATTTCGTCCCGTTCGTGACGACACTGGTCGCGGTGGCGATCGTCTGGCGCTACCTGTATCACGCGCGCTACGGGCTGCTGAACTACGGGCTGGGCTGGTTCGGCATCGGGCCGATCGACTGGCTGGGCAATCCGCGCTGGGCCATGCCGGCGATCATTCTGATGACGGTGTGGAAGAGCTTCGGCTATAACATGCTGATCTTCATCGCGGGATTGCAGAGTATTCCGGAAGAGCTGTACGAAGCCGCACGTATCGATGGCGCGCGCGCGCTCGGCCGCTTTCGTCACGTCACGCTGCCGCAGCTCGGTCCGACCCTGCTGTTCGTGTCGGTAATCACGATGATCGGCTTCCTGCAGCTCTTCGTCGAGCCCTACGTCATGACCGCCGGCGGTCCGCTGCGCAGCACGACCAGCGTCGTGCTGCTGATGTACGAGGAGGGCTTCCGCTGGTGGCGCATGGGCTACGCCGCCGCCATCGCGTTCGTGCTGTTCCTCGTCATCCTGCTCTTCACGGCGGTACAGTTCCGCCTGGAGCGGGTGGCAAGGTGAGCGCGCGCATGCAGCGCCTGCTGCTGTACGCGCTGCTCGTGGGTGGCGCGGCCGCGGCACTGCTGCCGATGCTGTGGATGATTTCGGCCTCGTTCATGGCGAGCGGCGAGGCCAACAGCTATCCGCCGCGCCTGCTGCCGCGCGAGCCGACGCTCGAGCACTACCGCACGCTGTTCACGCGCCTGAATCTCGGACGCTATCTGCTGAACAGCACCATCATAGCGCTCACGGTCACGACCATTTCGGTGCTCGTGAACTCGATGGCCGGCTACGCTTTTGCGAAGCTGCGCTTTCGCGGGCGCCGCCGGCTCTTCGCTCTGTTGTCGGCCGGTCTCGTCATACCGGTGCAGGTCGCGATGCTGCCGCTCTTTCTCGAGCTGAAACAGCTCGGCCTCATCAACACTTACTGGGGTGTGGTCGTGCCCGGCCTGGCCAGCATCTTTGGCATCTTCCTGATCCGCCAGTACGCGGTCTCGATTCCGGACGATCTGCTCAGTGCGGCGCGCATCGATGGCGCCGGCGAATTCCGCCTGTACTGGTCGATCGTGCTGCCTGCGATCGTGCCGATCCTGGCGACGCTCGGCATCTGGACGTTTCTCAGCACGTGGAACGATTTCATGTGGCCGCTGATCGTGCTGAGTGATGAGTCGCGCTGGACCCTGCCGGTCGCGCTGGCGAATCTCTCGGGCGAGCACGTGCAGGACACGGAGCTGATGATGGCGGGCTCGGTGCTCACCATACTGCCGGTCCTGCTCGTGTTTCTGTTTCTGCAGCGCTACTACATTCAGGGCATCACGCTGGGCAGCGTCAAAGGCTAGCCCAGCACCGCGCCCTTCGTCCGGATCACGTCCGTATAGAATCGTCCGCTCGCCTTGAGCGTGCGCACCTGCGTCGCGAAGTCGACGTGACACAGGCCGAAGCGCTTCGTGTAGCCGGCGCTCCACTCGTAGTTGTCCAGCAGCGACCACGCGAAGTAGCCGCGCACCGCAGCACCGGCCACCATGGCTTCATGTAGCGCGCGCAGATGGTCGCGGTAGTACGCGATGCGCAGCGGATCCTCGATGGCCGCGCCGTTCGCCGACGGCGGATCGTAGAAGGCCGCGCCGTTCTCCGTGATGTAGAGCGGCAGCGGCCGGCCTGAGCGCACCGAGGCGTCGCCATAGCGCTCTTTGACCCAGACGAGCACGTCGGTCAATGCGGGTGAGTACACTTCCCATCCCGTTTCCGTATGGGCGTGCCGCGACTGTCTCACGCCGCTGGCCCGAACCGGAAGCGCCCGCGGATCGTTCTTCGCGACGCTGCGGGTGTAATAGTTGATCCCCAGCCAGTCGATCGGCTCGC
>JBQTJO010000209.1:0-9375 GCA_052387015.1 Gemmatimonadota bacterium | reverse complement strand
TTGCGCATGTGTCCTCCGTTCGGAGGACTAACATTATTCTTGGATCAGGATTTGGGGAGCAGCTCAGCATTTCGCACCAGATGGTTGTGGTCCGATATTCGGTCGCGTGGCGCCGGACTCAGACCCGCAGCGCTTACTAGCTCATTATGAGCGTAATCTGCTCGGCCGCTCTCCCCAGGCGCAAGGAACAACTGGCATAAGCTCTGCGCGTTGGGTAAATTCGCTTCCAGAGGCATTATGTGGCGTTATGTCGGTTTGATCGCATGGGCGATCCTCTCCACTTGTGACGATCCAGCTGCATACCAGGACGGGGACTTAGACTCAGCAATCCCGAATCCACCAGTAGCGGTGCGAGCGGATCCGCAGGCTTGGGATGAGAGTCTTATCCAATGGGGTGATAATAGCTCGAATGAAAAGCGCTTTGAAATCGAGTTCAGAACGAACGGCCCTTATCAGCGGGCCGCAACGACCGGAGCGAATACCACTTCATTCCGCCACTTTGGGTTAGAGGGAGGAGTTACCTACGTCTATCGAGTCCGAGCCTGCAACACAGCTTGCTCTGATTGGTCAACCGAAACATCTGCAACAACGAGCCCGAAGCCGGCGATCCCCTCACTTGATTCACTTAGAATTACGGACCTCTCGCAAGCCAGTGCTACTTTCTCTGCCGTGGTCGGGCCGTCAGCATATGACGCACGGGTCACGTTCGAGTGGGCAGAATTACCCGGGGCGACGGATTGGACGTCAGCCGTGTTACTCATCGCGTCGCGGAACTCGCCGATACGGGTGGCATTCCAGATCTCCGGATTAAAGGCTTCTACATCCTATCTCTGGCGTGCTACTGCGGGCAATGTCGCGGGTAGCGTGAGGATCTTGGAAGCCGTTTTTTCCACACCGGCAGAGTTGCCCGGTGCTCCGAGTTCACTTGCCGCCGTCGGCGTTTCGGAGTCCGACGTCGCGCTTTCCTGGGGAGACGCAGACGACCGCGAACGCGAGTTTCAATTGGAACGGCGCAAGGAGCCATCGCTCGTATGGGATCTCTTGACCATCCTACCCGAAAACAGCACTTCGTATCGCGCTCGTAACCTCGAGCCGTCGAGCAGCTATTACTTCAGAATACGCGCGTGTAACACCGCAGGTTGCTCAGAATGGACGCTGTCGACAGCTGCGGAGACGCTGCGGACGGCGGTTTCGCCGTCCGTAACCACGGAAGATGCGATCGAAATCACGCAGTCTGCGGCGCGCCTTCGCGGAACCGTAGTTACTGGCTCGATTGTGGCGGAAGTCTGGTTCGACTTGGCCGCGGATCCGGCGTTTGCGGGTCCGACCAAGACGCAAATGCTGCCCCAGCTGCCAAGTTCAGTACCTGTCGCGTTTTCGATTGATGTTAGCGCGCTTCGACCTGAGACGCAGTATTATTTCCGCGCCGCCGCCTCTAATTCCGCCGGCATAACTTACGGCCGAGTTCTAAGTTTTGTTACGGTTCCCACCACTTCGGTTCCCAATGCGCCCTCGCACCTGACAACCAAGAGCGGAACCGGGACCATCGTCCTGGTTTGGAATGACAATAGTGCAGATGAGAGGGAATTCCGGATCGAATATGTCCGACCCGGTACGAACCAATGGATCCCGCTTGGCAGCGTGCCGACGAATGTCACGCAGTTCAATCACGAAGGACTTGCGCCCGGAATCGTGTTTCGATACAGGATCCTTGCTTGCAGTCACGTAGGGTGTTCCGCTCCGTCAAACGAAAGTAGCGGCACTGTCGCCGGGACTCCTCCCACGGTGAACACCGATCCGATGCCAATAATTACGCAAACAGGTGCGATCGTTAGAGGATCGGTTAACGCACACTGGGAACCGACAACCGCCTGGCTCGAATGGGCTGCTGACTCACTTTTCCTGAATGCAGGCCGGAGCGAGCCGCAAGATGTTGGCTCAGGCGCCAACGATGTTCTCGTGCAAGCGGATTTGGCAAGTCTTTCTGCAAACCAGCGGTACTACTACCGGGCAGTTGCACGGAACACCTCTGGAACAACGTACGGGTCCGCCGCGACAGCTCGGATTAGTGTGCCGGACAGCCCTGAGCTAGCGGCCTCGCTTCTTGCCAACTACACGGTTGAAGTGACGTGGCGTGCTAAACCTGAAACCGGCGGCTCCGTGTCCATTCAGCGGCGCACCGATGCGGGCACATGGTACTCGCAGTTCCTATTCGATCGAGCGCCCAGTCCGGGAGATCCCGGGTGGGATATCGAGTATGATCTCGAGCGCGAACACATTCTCGATTACATCGCGTATGCATGCAACGCTCGCGGCTGCGGCGACACTGCGAACGTTTCAATTGCCAGCAACGCATTAGGTGCTCCGTCGGACCTGCTTACAACCAGCTCGACCACCGCATCCGTGATTCTTGACTGGAGAGATAATTCTCTTGGAGAAAGTGGATTCAATGTGTACCGGCGGGGCGTAAACACACTGTTTCAGCGCGTGGGCACGACAGGTCACAATCAAACGCGATTCGAAGATACGTCAGCCCTACAGGGCGTCACCTACTATTACGTGATCCGCGCTCACGTGTACAACGCCTATCAGCGCGGTAAAGGCGGAACCGATCGAGAGTCGCTCGCATCAAATGAAGCATCGATAACTCTTCGATAGAGCACGAGCGCTATTCCCCAACCTTGAGCACAGCGAGAAATGCCTCCTGCGGAATCTCGACGGTGCCGACCTGCTTCATGCGCTTCTTACCCGCCTTCTGCTTCTCGAGCAGCTTGCGCTTGCGCGTGATGTCGCCGCCGTAGCACTTGGCGGTCACATCCTTGCGCACGGCGCGAATGCTCTCGCGCGCGATGATCTGGCCGCCGATTGCGGCCTGGATCGCGACCTCGTACTGCTGCCGCGGAATCAGCTCGCGCAGCTTGGATGCGATCGCGCGGCCGTATTCGTACGCCTTGTCGCGGTGAATGATGACACTGAACGCGTCGACCGGATCGCCGTTGATCAACATGTCGAGCTTCACGAGATCATTCTTGCGGTATGCGACGAACTCCCAGTCCAGCGACGCGTAGCCGCGCGTCGAGCCCTTCAGCTTGTCGTAGAAGTCGAGAATGATCTCGGCGAGCGGCAGCTCGTACAGGAACTCGACGCGCGTGGGGTCGAGATAATGCATGTGCTTGTACTCGCCGCGCCGCTCGTGACAGAGCTTCTGCACCGCGCCGATGTACTCGGACGGCACGACAATGCGCGCTTTCACGTACGGCTCGAGCACGTCGTCGACCTTGCCGCGCTCGGGCATCAGGCTCGGGTTCTCGACCAGCAGCTGCTCGCCGTTGGTGAGGACCAGGTGATACTCCACACTCGGCACGGTCGTGACCAGGTCCAGCTCGAACTCGCGCTCGAGACGCTCCTGCACGATCTCCATGTGCAGCAGGCCGAGAAAGCCGCAGCGGAAGCCGAAGCCGAGCGCCTGCGAGGTCTCCTTCTCGTAGAAGAGCGACGCGTCGTTCAGCTTCAGCTTCTCGAGCGCGTCGCGCAGATCCTCGTACTGATTTGCTTCGGTCGGATACACGCCCGCGAACACCATCGGCTTGACCTCGCGGTAGCCCGGCAGCAGCTCGGGCGCGCGGTTGTCCGCGTCGAGAATGGTGTCGCCGACCTTGGTGTCGCTCACGCGCTTGATGCCGGCAATGAGGTAACCGACTTCACCGGGCATGAGCTGATGCAGCGGGAAGCGGCCGAGCCGTGAATAGCCGACTTCATCCACCGGATACGCGGCTTCCGGCGTCGCACCAAAGCTGATGCGCTGACCGGGCTTGAGTCGGCCGTCGACGACGCGCACCATCGGCACCGCGCCCTGATACTTGTCGTAATAGGAGTCGAAGATCAGCGCGCGCAGCGGCGCATCCGGATTACCTTGCGGCGGCGGCACGCGCCGCACGATCTCCTCGAGCAGCTCGGGCACGCCGATGCCCTCCTTGGCCGAAACGGTCAGCACTTCCTCGGGCAGCACGCCCAGCAGATCCACCAATTCCTGGCGACGGCGCTCAGGCTCCGCGCCCGGCCGATCGATCTTGTTCAGCACCGGAATGATCTCGAGCCCCGCATCCATCGCGAGGAACAGGTTGGAGAGCGTCTGCGCCTGCACACCCTGCGATGCATCGACGACCAGGATCGCGCCTTCACACGCCGCGAGCGAGCGCGAGACCTCGTAGGTGAAATCGACGTGTCCCGGCGTGTCGATCAGGTTGAGCTGATACTCGCGGCCGTCGCGCGCGTGGTAGAGCATGCGCACCGCGTGCAGCTTGATCGTGATGCCGCGCTCCTTCTCGAGATCGAGCGAATCGAGCACCTGCGATTCCATCTCGCGGCGCGACAGCGTGCCGGTCTGCTCGAGCAGCCGATCGGCGAGCGTGGATTTGCCATGGTCGATGTGAGCGACGATACAGAAATTGCGGATGTGTTCTATGCGCACTGGGTCAGAAGCCCTTGAGAATTCGGTACTTGGAACAGCCGTTAATGATACACTGGCGCTGCCGTTTGGATCAACCGCCCCTATATTGCTCGCATGCAGATCCAACTGATCCTGGTGCCCTACGACTTCGGCCGGCGCGGCTGGCGCATGGGCGCCGGCCCCGAGCACCTCGCGCGTTCGGGGCTGATCGCAGCGCTCACAGCCGATGGCCATGCGGTGCGCTCAGTCACGCTGGAGACTTCAGGCGACGACGTCCAATCCGCCTTCGACCTCGCTCGCCAGATTGCCGGCCACGTCAGCGCCGCGGAAGCGCGCGCCGCATTCCCCGTGATCCTCGCGGGGAACTGCATCTCGAGCCTGGGCGGCTTCGCGGGGCTGGAATCGCGCACGGCCATGCTGTGGCTCGATGCGCACGCGGATTTCAACACACCCGGGACCAGCCCGAGCGGTTTTCTGGACGGTATGGCGCTGGCCGTGATCACCGGCCGCTGCATGGAGGAGGACAGCGAGACGATCGGCGGCTTCGAGCCGCTGCGCGACTCGAATCTCGTGCTGCTGGGCGTTCGTTCGGTCGATGAAGGGGAGCGGAATGCGTTGAGCCGCGTGCACATCGCGCAGAATCAACAGCAGGTGGCGAGCGCGCTGGCCGCAGTGAAGCCGCCCGAGCTGTACCTGCACATCGATCTGGATGCGCTCGATCCGTCCGTGCTGATCGCGAACTCCTACGCAACGGAGGGCGGTCTGGATATGGACACGCTGGGGGAGTGCCTCGCAACCGCCGGCAAGGCCAAACGCATCGCCGCGGTCGCGTTCACCGCGTTCGATCCGAGTGCAGATGTAATGAACGCAGGAGTAGGCGTCGTCGTGAACATTCTGAGAATGCTGCTGCCGCTCGTCCCGCCACAGATGCCATTGGTACCAGAAACGTCCTGAATTCGTGTGTCCCGCGCGTTGAACCTTCGAGTGAGTGAGCAAAGCTTGGAAACTGGAGGCTCGACGACCAGAGACCATCCTCATGGGATCGCAGCGGCACCGGGCGATCGAGTTTCAAGTTTTCAAGTCTCCTCTTGCCAGACGCTACTCGCCGGCGCGCCAGCTTCTCCTCGATATCAGTTCCTGCGCCGTCACGCTGCACTCGAGCTCTTCTCGATGATCTTCACGAGCGCGCGCAGCGCGTCATTTACCGCCGCGCTGTCAGGGAACACCTTGGCGACGTCGGGATCGAGACGGACGATGTTTGTGCCCTCCGCGTAACGGGCCGCGTACTTACCGCGCACACCGCCGGTCAGTTCGTACTCGGGGAGGATATCGTCCTCGTCTACTGCCTGGTTCTTCTTAGGAGTCTCTTTTTTCATGCTGCCTCCGTTCCTTGGGCGTGGTCACTCGTGCGCTGATCAGCCTTATCTTCTCTCGTTCCGTGTGCATTACTGCAAGCAGCCGGCCGGTGTTCGATCGGCCGAAAAGCACGAAACGCTCCTCGCCATGCGAGTGTCGTGGATCGGTAATCACTACATGCAGCGGATCGGCGAAGGCACTGCTGGCTTCTTCGAAGGAAACGCCATGCTTCTTCTCGTTTGCTTTCGCCTTTGCTGCATCCCACTCGAATTCGAGCATGCCCTCTCAATCTAGCTTTCCCGGCGAGTCCGTTCCAGCAAAGCGAAAGCGGCCACGTCTAGACGCCTGGTGCGCCGCAGGTTTGCATAACTCGGTTATGGGACCCGGAGCGGGAGGTGCTCCGAGGCCCGGCAGGAGAAGCTGGGTGAGGCCGTAGGCGTCTCTAAGCGCGTCATGGCCTAAAGAGGCCGAGGACGCCCACCGCCAAGGACCCCGTGCTCCCAGGACCTGGCGGGCGCTAAACGTCACTACGTGACGAATTGCTCGGACTCACGCCCATTCGCCAGGACGTGGCCCGTCCACGCGCCGCTCGTCTGCTCGAGCGCCTCAGGGCCGCGGCCGAACTCCCCGCTCACGAGCAGCGCCGTCATCACCTTATCTGCGCCGCTGGGGCTCCGCCCCGGCGTGCCGGCTTGACCGGCGCGAGTTTGCAGTTAAAAATCACGGGACGCGAAGGTCGCAGAGGCTCGCGGAGGGTTGCTGAATCGGGCCGCAGCCATTCGGGTCATTCCTCACGGTCGTTTTTTGAGGGTTCTCGCGGAATCAGAGGCTTCAGCTCGCGCAATGGTTTTTTCAGCATCTCTGTATTCTCCTCGATGCCCTGCCGTAGTGTATCCACGTCTTCGTCAGACTTCACGACGCGTGGCGTAATGAACAGGAACAGCTCGGTGTTGAAGCGGCTGCGCCGGGTCGCGCCGAATAGACGTCCAAGAATGGGAATATCCTTCAGCAGGGGCACGCCCGACCGCACGTTCTCGTGCTGTCGATCGATCAGTCCACCGATGACGGCGGTCTGTCCGTCTTTCACCAGCAACTGCGTGGACGCCTCACGCGTACTGATTACCGGCGCGCCGAACTGGGTTTCGTTTGTTGCAGCGCTCACCTCCTGAACGAGCTGCAGGGTGACGTAGCCATCCGGATTGATGGTCGGCAGTATCGTCAGCGACGTACCAACCTCGCGGTACTGAATGACCTGGTCCCGCACCGCGTTTTCGGTGGGCAGGGCCCGCACAACCTGTATGAACGGACGTTCGGAGCCGATGAGAATGCGGGCTTCCGCGTTGTTATGGGCCAGAATCACCGGGCGGGACAAAATTGAGACATCGGCTCGTGATGAGAGCGCAGAGAGCACGACGCGCGCGTCGATGGGTCCGACATCCAGAAGGCGCAGCACGATGTCACCCGCGCTCTCCTGACCCATAGTCCCACCCGATCGTCCACGCACCGCATCGAACGGCTGTTCGGGAACACTCAGCGCGATTCCCAGATTCTGATCGCTACTCCGCCTGACTTCCGCAATCAGCACCTCGATCAGAACCTGCAACGGGCGCACATCCAGCGCCTCGATGGCGGCGGTTATACGGTTCCAGTCCGCTTCGTTCGCCTGCACCAATAGAGAGTTCGTGGACTCATCCGGGATGATTTGAATGGAAGCCTGTACTCCCGGCCGATCGCCTGGCTGCTGCGGTGCAGCTGTCGGGGCCTGCTGATAGCCGGGCGCAATCGTGTTGGCGCGCAGCTGCATGGAGAGGGATTGCCGCGAGAGCTGCGTTTCCGGCACATAGGTCAGCGAACCCCCAAACAGCGCCTGAACGGTAGCCGCGATCCGGACCGCCCGCGCGTGTTTCAGGCGGTAGACGTGAAGCCCGGGTTGCGGCGTCGCGTCCAGCGATTCGCCAGCTCGTGACGAACTGCCGGCCTGTGGCAGCGGTTTCGGCATGTCAGCGGCGATGACCACACGCACGACCGGCCCCTCGTCAATGAGAGTGAGACCGTTCGATTGAGCGAGGCTGTTCAGCAGCCCTCGCATTGCCGATCGAGGTATGGGCTGGCTCGTGCGCAGTGTCACCTGCTTCGGCGGCAAGGACGCGTAGACCACGTTGAACTTTCCGGCCTCGGCGATTGCCGTAATCACCGCGCGGATGTCGACGTCCTGGAAGTCCAGTGTAACGCCGTCTCCTTCCGGCGGTCGGCTGGTATCCTGCGCCAGGCCGCTGGCCGGCAGGAGGAGAGCCAGCAGCAGCAATGTTACGCGCATCACGGCTGGTGCCCTTCCTTCATTTCGAATACGAAGGACGAGTCCCGTGCCTCGAGCACGAGCCGGCCTCGTTCAATTACGGCCGCCGTATATCCGTGGAAATCGTGATTGAGCTTCAGAATCACCGGCCGACCGCCGGGCTCCTGGAGCAGAGCAAAGGACTCCGGCCCCGCCACAGTCGTGCCCAGCAGCCGGACGTTGCGAATGTCCGGAGCTGGTGCTGTGGAAGACTGGCCCTGCACAGTGAACTCGCCGTAACGCGTGTCGGGACGCTCACGGGTCTCGGAAAACGGGTTTGACTCGAATGCTGCTTGCAGCTCGGCGTCGCTCGCGGCCAGAGGCTGGACGAAGCGCACGTCATCGGGTACGGGGGCTGCCGCAACGTACCGGCTCGTGTTTCCGCCGCCCGGGTCGGACCCGCTGGCTGACACGACGCAGAACGCAACCGCGCTGACCAGCATGGAAGCATTCGCCAACCCGAGCGGAGCGCGCATGATCACTTCACCACGGCCGGCGAGGCTTCGGATGCGAAATACATGCGAACCTCCGCTTTGAGGGTCAGGGTTTGCGATCCTGCCGTCGCTTGCGCGTCGGCTGATTCGATTGTGAGCTTCGGCACGTGCACGAGCAGGGGGCCAGTCTCGAGCGCTCGTAACCAGGTCAGAATTCCCTCGAAATCGCTTACACCCGTTACGTCGGTTGTGAACGCGAACAGCTTGCCGCCCGCGGCTGTCGTTCCGCGCGCATCTGCCTGAGTTATCATGATGCGGCTGGCGGCGGACACGGAATCGAGATACGCGAGCACGGCAGCGGTCGCCAGGTTCGGTTCAGGCGCCTTGAGAATGCGTCTGTAGCCGCTGGATATCTGCCCGGCAGTTGCCCTGATGCTCGCATTGCTGAGCTTTTCGCCCGCGATTATCGCAAGTTCTCGCTCATGGAGAGCGCTTTCGTCGGCGATCAACCGCTGCCGATCCAGCCATGCCTTCGCCGCCGGCATGAGGACATATCTGGCGCCCAGGCCCGCAAACACGATCGCGGCGCCGATGGCAAGTGCCCGGACGAGGGTGAAGTGCAGGGCATGTACGGCCGCAAGATTGGCGAGCGGCTGCGGGACGGCACACCGGATCACCGGTATCTGCCTGGGCCGCATCGGTCTCGGGATCCTTGCCCGTTGATGCGATCGTGAGCTCGCCCTCGCTCTGCGGCGAAAGCCGCGGCCGTGATCGTGGTACCGGCTTGCTGGCTGCATCAG
>JBQTJO010000208.1:0-2980 GCA_052387015.1 Gemmatimonadota bacterium | reverse complement strand
GTGATCACGCTCGACGATTCCGAGCCGCTCTGGGGCGTGCGCCCCGCCGCCGACATCCTGTTCAATGCGGTCGCGCAGCATTTCGGCCCCGCGAGTGGCGGCATCGTGCTGACCGGCATGGGGCGCGATGGCGCGGATGGATTGCGCGCGATTCATGAAGTCGGCGGCTGGACCGCGGTGCAGGATTCGGAGACGTCGGTTATTTACGGTATGCCGAAAGCCGCGGCACAATACGCCGAGCACGTGGTATCGATAGATCAGGTCGCGGAAGCCGTGGCGACGCGCAGCCTTCTGATCGCGCGCAAGCGCCGGCGCTGATGGATTCGCATCTGGTGTTTCTGACCGAGGGCGAGCGCTTCGGCTTGCCTGCCAACGTGGTCGAAGAAGTGATCGACGCGCCGACGGTGCGTCATCTCGCGGGCATGCCGCCGCACGTCGCGGGCGTCGTTTTTCACCGCGGTGCGTGGCTGCCGGCGATCGATGCCGCGCCGCGTCTCGGCTTGCAGCCTCGCGCGGCGCGCGCGGCCGCCCTGGTCGTGCGGCGCGGCGCCGGCCGGTTCGCTCTGATTGCCGATCACGTGCTCGGCATTCGCGAATGGACCGACACCACCGATCTGGGCGTGGTCACAACCGATCTCGGACTGGTCACGCCCGTCGACCCGAACCTGCTGTTTCGATCCGACATGAACCTCGACGAAGAGGTGAGCTACATGCCAGCCACAAGCACGACCGTTTCGATCGTCGTCTTCCGGATGCACGGCGAAGAGTTCGGCACCGACATCTCCAACGTGATCGAAGTGCTCGAGTACCGCGAGCCCGTGCACGTCCCGCGCGCGCCCGATTTCATCGATGGTGTCGTGCAGGTCCGTGACACCGTGCTGCCGATCATCGATCTGCGCAAGCGCATGGAGATCCCGGTTGCGCCGCCGTCCGCTGATACGCGCATCATTGTCGTGCTGATCGATGAGGAGCGAGTCGGACTGCTGGTCGACAGCGTGCTCGAAGTCCTGCACATGAGCTCGGACAACGTGGCGCAGCCGCCTACGTTTTTCCGTGGTCTTGCGGCCGAGTATCTCCAGGGTCTCGCGCGCGTGGGCGAGCGGCTCGTCATCGTGCTGCGGCTCGAGCGCATTCTCACGTCGCAGGAGCGCATCGCGCTGCTGCGCGCCGACTTCACGCTACTGGAGCCGGACGAGCCGCGCGAGCTGACGACGATCGGCCAGGCCGAAAAGAAGCGGGGGCGCAGGTCAAAAAATTGATGCGTGCGGCGCTCGCCGCGCTGCTGCTTGCGACGACCGCCCAAGCACAGAACATCGTGCGTTCGGGCCCCTACGTCGTCGAATCGTGGACCTCCAACCAGCGCCTCGCCCGGGCTGTCCTCACCGAAGCCCGCGTTTTTTCTCTGCCGGCCCTGCCGCCGCAGGCGCCCGCCTTCGACGAGCCGATCCGCATCGTACTCGCGCGCAACGACGCGCACTTTCGCGAGGCCACCGGCAATCGCGCGCCGGAATGGGGCGTCGGCGTGGCGGCGCCGGAAGAGGGACTGATCGTGCTGCGTGCGTACGCGACCCGCGGCGGCGCATACGATCAACTGCGGTCCGTACTCCGACACGAGCTCGCGCACATCGCGCTGCACAGATACATGCGGGCTGCGCGTATCCCGCGCTGGTTCGACGAGGGCTACTCGATGTGGGCGGCGGGCGAGCTGGACGCCGGCGGCGAGTGGCAGCTGCGCCTCGCATTCGCGTTCGGCGGTGCGCCGTCGCTCGACTCGCTCGGCCTCGCGTGGCCGGACATGAGGGGCGAGGCACGGATCGCGTACCTGCTGGCGGGAAGCGTCGTGAAGCACCTGGTCAATGAGAGCGGCGAACGCGGCCTCGACCTGTTCATGCGCCGCTGGCACGACACGGGCGACTTCGAGGGCGCACTGGCCGGCATCTACGGCCTTTCCATCGATCAGCTCGAGACGCACTGGCGGCGCGACGTGCGGCGACGCTACGGCTGGTTCGCGGTGTTCGTGCAATCGGCCGCATTCGTCACCTTCGCCGCGATCGGCGTGCTCGCGCTGTACTTCATCAGGCGTCGGCGCGATCGCGCAAAGCTGGACCAGTTACGCGCAACCGAGCCGCCGGATCAGCCGGCATTCTGGGCGGAGGCGGAGGCGGAGGCGGAGGCGGAGGCGGGAATTGACCCGCAAGCCGGGGACGAGAATATTTCCAGACATGGCTAAACGAACAACTCGTGGCTCGGCGGCCGCGCCGGTCGACCGCGCATCGGTGCGCTTCTCGGCGATCAACGGAATCCTGCTTGCCGCGGGCTTTGCGTCGATCACGATTGGCTACTCCATGCTCGCCAAAGGCTCCACGGTGGCCGCGCCACTGCTGATCGTGCTCGGCTATGCCGTCCTGATCCCGCTCGGAATCATTCTTTAACCAGCTGGTCGCCCTTGGGCCGCCTGCGACTGCTCATCCCTTGCGCGCTGGTGCTCATCGCTGCGGCATGCGTCGACACGACCGCGCCGGAGCGGCAGTATCTCGGTCGCTATCTGCTCAGCCGAATCAACGGCCAGTCACTGCCCGCGCCGGTGCACGAGACGACGGTCGCGCGCCTCGATTTCCTGCGCGGCGAGCTGCGCCTCAACTCCGACAACTCCTTCACCGACATTACCGACCTGAAGGTCATCCCCAAGGCGAGCGGCAGTGAGACGCACACCGCGAGCGACACCGCGCGCGGCACGTACCGTCTCGTCGGCGATAGCGTATTCTTCGAATCGACGCGTGACGAGCACTACTTCATGACGTTCCAGGCGGCGGGCTCGCTGGTACAGGAGCTGGCAGGCAGCATTCTGATCTATCGGAAGGCCAACTAGAAAATCGGATTCGAAAATCGGATTGGAACTGCGGATTGGAACTGCGGACTCGAACTGCGGACTCGAACTTCGGACTCGAACTGCGGACTCGAACTGCGGCATCTGGTCCGG
>JBQTJO010000207.1:0-9370 GCA_052387015.1 Gemmatimonadota bacterium | reverse complement strand
GCGCGCGACTCGGGTGTCGGCATGCTGCAGCGCATGCTCTCCTCATTGTTGCGCACACGCGCGCGCGCGAAGGCGCAGGGGGACCACGCGCGCTGGCTTTTCGATCCCGCGCGCATCGAGCAGGTGCTCGGGTTGCCGCGCTACATCGCGACCGCTGCCGAAAGCTCGCCGGAGATCGGCGTGGTGACCGGCCTGGCATGGACCGCGTCGGGGGGCGAGCTGATGTTCATCGAGGCGCTCAGGATGCCGGGCAGCGGGCGGCTGATCATTACCGGACTGCTCGGCGACGTGATGCGCGAATCCGTGAACGCCGCGTATTCGTACGTCCGCAGCCGGAGCGACACGCTCCATATTACCGACGAAGCGTTCCGCGACTCCGACATCCACGTCCATTTCCCGGTCGGTGCGATTCCCAAGGACGGCCCGTCCGCCGGTATTGCGGTCACGCTGGCGATCGCGTCCACTCTCTCGAATCGGCCGGTGCGCCACGATGTCGCCATGACGGGAGAAGTCACGCTGCGCGGCAAAGTGCTGGAGATCGGCGGCGTGAAGGAGAAGGTGCTGGCGGCCTATCGGGCCGGGCTGCGCGATGTGATTCTGCCACGCGGCAACGAACGCGATCTGCGCGAAGTGCCCGACGACGTGCGCGAGAGGATCACGTTTCACTTCGTCGAGCGCATGGATGATGTAATGAGAATTGCGCTGGGCGAGCCGGTCGAGCCGAGATTGGCGATTACCGAGGACCGGCTGCCGGCGGATCAGCCGCGCGCGGCGAAGGAGATGCGGTAGCGGAGCTTCGACTTTGAACTTGAATTCGAATGTCGGATGGAATATTCGCGGGTCCGCAGTGCATGTGGCTACACTGCTACCTCTGGCTGTCCCGCACAGCGGACTCCAGCAGCGACGACAGAATCAGCAGAGCCGCACCGACCGTGATCGCCGAATCCGCGACATTGAAAGTCCAGAAGCGGATCGCGCCGATGCCGACGTCGATGAAGTCGACCACGCCCGACGCGCTGCGGAAGCGGTCGAGCAGATTGCCGACCGCGCCGCCCAGGATGAGACCGAGCGCGGCGATCTGCGCCTTCTGCCGCGCGTCGGTGGTCCGGTAGATCCAGACTATGCCGGCGCACGCCACCAGCGTGAACAGGATCAGCAGCGGCCGCGCGCCGATACCGAAGGGAATGCCGAACGCGATACCGGTGTTGTAGCCGAGCGTGAAGCGCACGTATTCACCCAGGACCTCGAGCGGCTGACCCGGGGGCAGCGCGTCTTCGACCGCGCGCTTGCTCGCGCAATCGGCGACCACGATCACCGATGCCAATGGCCAGAAGAGGCGCGCCTTCCTCAATGCTGTTTCCTTGCCACCGCTAGTCCTTCGAATCGTTCGATGCGCTCGCGCACCTCGGGCGACATTGGCTTGGATCGGCCGGTCGCGTAATCGTACATCACCTGCACGCTCTCGCCGGTTGCGAGAATGACGCCTTCTTCATCGACCAGCTCGTAGCGCATCATGAAGCTGGCGTGGCCGACGTGCGTGACGCCGGCCCGGACGGTTATGGTGCCTGGGTACCAGATGCGCTGCTTGAACTGGACTTTCACTTCCGCGAGCACGTAATCGATGTCGCCGACCGCGGGCCGTCCCGCCACCTCGCGCCAGTACGCGGCGCGCGCCTCCTCGAAATAGATGATGGGCAGCGTGTGATGCGCATGCCCCATGGCATCCAGATCCCGAAACCGGACGGGCGTGCGGTGCGTGTAGCGGAGCTCTTTCATGCGGGTTTGCGGCCGTCGAGAAGCTGCAGCACACCCGCCACCGCGAGCGCAAGCAGCGCGGCAGCGAGCAGGTAAACGCCCGGGAAGAACAGACCGGGCGAGACGACGCCCAGCACCACGCAGACCATGCCAAGGGTCGCGAGCGCGAGACCCGCCCGGAGAACGATTTGATTCCTCAGTATCATCTGCCTATCAACTCCGCGTGCAGCTCCGCACGTGCCGCCACTACGCCGGTAATGTGAGGAACCGGCCGGTTGTATTGCAACCGCTCGCCACTCAGATCGGTGACGAGCCCGCCCGCCTCGCGCACGATCAGATCACCGCCGCACAGGTCCCACTCGCCCTTCGGTCCGCGGCTCATGAACACAGCCACCTCGCCCTGCGCGACCTTACACAGCTTGTACGCAGTGCTGCCGAGACCGCGCACCTCGTAACCGCCTCCGCCTCCGCTCCCGCCTCCGCCAATTTCGTACTCCGAGAAATACCCGCGCGCGATTTCGCTTCGAGATGCGACCATCACGAGCGGGCCACCGCCACTGCCAACCCGCAGCTTTCGTTCGCCCGCGTACGCGCCCCGCCCGGCCAGCGCGGTGAACAGCTCACCGGTCGCGGGGTTCAGCACCGCTGCCAGCACGGGACGACCCGCGCGCGATAACCCTATGGAGATCGTGAACTCGCGCCGGCCGGCAATGAAGGAACGCGTGCCGTCGATCGGGTCGACCAGCCAGACGTACTCGCGCTCGAGGCGGTCTGCCGTATCCGCCGTCTCTTCGGAGAGCCAGCCATACGTCGGCCGCTGTTCGAGCAGCCGTTCTCTGAGCAGGGTGTCCGCCTCGAGGTCCGCGCGCGTGACCGGCTGATCGGGAGCCTTGTGCGTGACTTCGAGATCGGTGCGGAACCACTTCATGGCGACGGCGCCCGCGGCGCGCGCGGCGTCAACTGCAAGCTCGAGATCGTCTTCCGGTTCGAGCATCAGCGATCGATTTCCTCGATCTTTCCGCGCGCGATCCGCAACGGCACGATCACGACGGCGACCGAGAAGGCGAGCGCCGCGCCCAGGCCGATGCCCAGGCCGACCAGCTGCGAAGCTTCGGGCGGATGGCCTCTGAATTTCGCGTTCAAAACCGAATAGACGGGCCAAGCCTCGAGCATGATCACGATGGTCAGATACGCGGCCGCGGACATCATGAACAGCAGACCACCGTAGCCGGTCGAAATTTCGGCGCTGTTCTCGGTCTCGAAGCGCGGGAACAGGGCGCCGAAGCCGAGCGCGAGCGAGCCGATCGCGAACGTCATGATCGTGATGGTCACGAGCGAGACGATCATCATGAACGTGCCGACCCGCAGGATGACGTTGGTGCCAGCGGTCAGCGCCAGCGCCAGGACGAGCAGCGGCAGCACGCCGACCCAGTACTTGCTCCAGAGCAGCGAGCGCAGATCCATGGGCGACGACTTGAGCAACCAGAGCGCGCGCCCTTCGAGACTGATCGCGGGAAACAGAAAGCGCGCGGCGATCGCGGCCAGCACGAAGCCGGCCAGCCCGAGGTTCAGGAACGATACGACATTGATCAGGAAGAAGCCGACCTGCTCGCCGGTCCAGAGCGGCAGCACCTTCACGTTGTAGATGTAGATGACGACCAGCACCGCGAGCAGGATGAGCTGCGACCACTGCGTGGTATCGCGGAAAAAGGCTCGAATGTCTTTCGCGACCAGGCTGCGCGCGGTGATCGGCAGAAACGCGAGCGTGCGCTCCAGCCGCAGCCGGCGCGCTCGGCTCTCGTCCCCTGTGCGCAATTCCGCGCCTTCCTGGGAGCGGCTGAATCCCTCGCGATACAGCCGGCCGTGCAGCGCCGCGCCGATGACGACGAACGCGGCGGCGGTAGTGCCCAGCAGCAGCAGCGGAAACAGATCGAGCGTGCCGACGCCGAGCGCGGACATCATGGCCGCCGCCGCCCATTCGCTCGGGATCCAGATGCTTTGCGGCGTCTGCAGCACGGCCACGAAATCGACGAGATCGCGGAAACCCTCGGGTCGCGCGAGCTGCTCCGGCCGCAGCACCCGAAACAGCACGACCAGCGCGGCCGCGCCGAACAGGGCGAGCAGCGCAAGCAGGTCGCGCGCGCGCCGCGCGGGGAAGACGTTGACCAGCACCAGCGTGAGCGCCGCGCCACTGACCGCGGGCAGCAATACGTAGAAGACCAGGGCGGCGAGCGCGACCGCGCTGTAGAGCGGACCGCCGCCGTACGCAAACATGTAGGCCGAGAACACCGGCACCAGCACGAGCACGACCATCCACGACGAGTGCATCGCGGTCTCGAGCAGGCGCGCGAAGTAGAAGCGCAGCGGATCGACCGGCGCGGCGGCGACCAGCTCCAGGTCGCGCGACAGAAAGAACGAGGTGAGCGCCGTGATGATGTTCGAGAGCAGCAGCACCGACATGAAGGCCAGCAGGATCAGCCCGAGCAGCTTGAGCGCGAGCACATCGCCGATACCGGCAGCGGCCTTGAAGTAGAGCAGCATGCGGTAAATGATGCCGAACAGCAGCGCCCAGAAGACGAAGCCGGCCGCTCCCAGCACGGCGACCCGCGCGCCGCTCCCCTCGCCGCCCATGCGCCGGCGCGCGCTGCGCAGCTTCGGCGCGAGCAGGTGCGGGACGGAGGCAATGCGCGCGGCTGCGACGTCGCTCACACGGCCTCGCGCACGGGACGCAGCGCGTCGACCAGCTCCTGCACGCCCTCACTGCCGGTCAGCTTGAGGAAGATTTCCTCGAGATGCGCGCTGCCGTCCGCCGCCTCACGACGCAGCTCGGCCATGGTCCCCAGCGCGCGCATGCGGCCGCCGTGCAGAATCGCGATACGGTCGCACAGCGCTTCGGCGACTTCCAGCGTATGCGTCGAAAGAAACACGGTGCCGCCGGCCGCGGTGAAGCTCTTCAGCAGCTCCTTGATCAGGCGCGCGGCCTTGGGATCCAGTCCGATCATCGGCTCATCCACCACGATCAGATCGGGGCCGTGCACCAGCGCCGAGCTGATCAGCAGCTTCTGGCGCATGCCGTGGCTGTAGCTTTCGACCAGCGTGTTCTTCCATGCGCTCAATTCGAACAGCTCGAGCAGATCATCCGCGCGCTTCTCGGCTTCCGCGCCGTCGCGCCCCCAGAGTCCGCTCACGAAACGCAGAAACTCCGATCCGGTCAGCTTCTCGTAGACCGCCGGACGATCCGGGATGTAGCCGATGTGCTGCTTCGCGCGAATCGCATCCGTCGCGACGTCGTGGCCGCCGATCAGCACGCGACCGGCGGTGGGGCGCAGCACGCCCGCAATCATGCGTATCGTCGTGGTCTTGCCCGCGCCGTTCGGCCCGAGGAAGCCGAACAGCTCGCCGCGCTCGACGTGCAGATCGAGCGGGTGCACTGCGGTAAACCGGCCGTAACGTTTGGTTACGCCCTCCAGCCGAATCATAGAATCTCCAGCTCCAATCTGCCGATCAGCCGAATCAGCTCGACCTGGCGCGCGAGCCCGCCGATCAGGAAACGTATGTGCGATGCATCGGCCGGGTACTGACCGAGGGTGGGATCGATGGCGACCCAGCCGCGCTTCAAATAGACTTCCGGCCACGCATGGTAGTAGAAGCGGCCGCGCACGTGCACGACGCCGACCGCCGTGCGCGCCGGCAGACCGAGCGCGCGCGCGAGCGCCACGTACAACACGGTGTGCTCGTTGCAGTCGCCCTGGCGTGCCTCGAGCACCTGCAGCGCACTCGGCACGCTGAGCGTGATGTCCTTGCGCAGCTCGCGATAGACCCAGTCGTTCAGGCGCCGCGCCGCCTCGGCCGGATCAGCCGTGCCGCGGGTGATGCGTCGTGCGGTTCGCATGATGAGCGGATCGTTCGACTGAATGAGCGGCGTCGCGCTCAGCTCCGCAAGCGCGGCAGCATCGCGTCCGCCGTACGGCAGACGGTAATTCGCGACGAGCTCAGACCCGGCTTCCACCTCGATGGTCAGCGTGTCGCCGGCCAAACGCTGCCGCCCACCGGGAAGATCGAAGCCCTCGAGATCCACGCCTTTCAGCCGAACTGCGAGCCGATCCCGATCCCGCTCCGGATCCTGACTGAGGTCTACGTTGCTCGCGATCGCCGTCCGCTCGATGATCGTGCCGTAACCCGCCTGGCTCGCCTTGTCGCGCCGCGCGCGCTTCCACTCCTGGTCCGCCAGCTCGAATGCGGTACGCTCGAGCGTAAAGCCGAGCGGGCTTTCCGCTTTGACCAGGTGACCGTCCTCATCCACCCAATTGCCGACTCGAATGCTGCCGAACTCCTGCTCGATGCGCCAAACCGGAATCGTGTCGTACGACGACACGACGAACTCGCGGCCGTTCCACTGCGCGCTGTCCGGCACGATCAGTGTGTCGCGCGCGGTGATGTTGAGCACGGTCTCGCGGTCCGACATCGTGGATGGATCGAACACGCGAGCGCTGTAGCTCTTGCCCACCTCCAGCTCACCCGCGGCGGCCACGCGCATCGGGATCGCCGCGTCCAGCATCAGCAGCCTGGACGCCGGATACGTCGTCTTCTGCACCCGACCGCCCGCGTTCAGCTCGAGATCGAGCTGCGAGTCGGGACGCATCGAGCCTTTTACGTGGAAACGTCCGATCTCCGAGGTCAGCTCGAAGGTGAAACCCTGCAGTTCGAGCGCCTTGCCGAATTCGATGTGCGTCTGCGCACTGGCGCGATGAACGGTGTCCAGCGCCGGCACGTCCAGCATCATATTGTCTTCGAAGACGAAGCCCGAAGCCAGCGTATCCAGGCGCGAGCGCGCGAAGCCGATCGCCTGCCCCTGCATGCGCACCACGTAGTAATGCGATCCGGGCGCGAGCGAACGCGCGCCTTCCTCCAGCCGCAGCGCCAGCGGCTTGAAGTACTCGCGCCGGACGTGCAGTCCGACTACACCCGCCCAGATCAGGAGGATCGCGACGCCCAGCGCGCGTCGTGAGGAGATTGTCCGCATGCTTTTACTTACTGGCGGTCTTCCGACATGAATGGGAGATCGTGATACCTGAGCATCTGCTCGAAGGCAGCGCGCTCATACTCTGATTCTGCCACGAGGAGAATTCGCGAGGGGTACTGCGCTTCGGCCATGTGGTCGAACAGGATCGGGATCATCAGTTGTGCGACCTCTTCCGCATCGAGATTGCCGGCCCCGGTTCCGATCGGTGGCACCGCCAGGGTTTCAATGCCCCACTCGACGCAACGGCGCAGTCCGTTCTGCAATCCGCGCTGCACGACCGACTCGCTGACCGGCTCGGTCGCGCTCCGCACGATCACGTGCACGAGGAAATCGGCCTGGGCCGCGCCCGCGCCTGTAATCACCGCGCTGCCGACCGGCAGCTCACCGACGCGCGCACATTGCTCCGCAACCGTGCTGCCAGCCGCCAACTCGAGCCGACGCATGGCCGGCGTGACCGGATCCCACTCCGCCGAGACCGGATGCATGATCGCACCGGCGCGGACGCCCGCGATGTCGGCGCGCACGACGTCGATCATTTCGACGCCACCTCACGCGACTTCCGGTACATCGCCGTGGCCTGCTCCGGTATTCCCTTGCGATCGAACAGCAGACCCATGATGTAATACGCGCGCGCGTTCCCCGGCTCCAGCTGGATCACCCGCTCGAGCGCCTCCAGCGCTTCGTCGACCCGCCCGAGCTGGTTCAACGCCTCGCCGCGATAGAAGAAGGCGTGGCCGTTCTCCGGCTCCAGCTCGATCGCGCGCTTCAGCTCGGCTTCCGCATTGGCGTACAAGCCACGCTTGAAGTACATGATGCCGAGCTGGGTATACACGTCGGAACGCGAGGGGTCGAGTTTGTGAGCGCGCCGCAACTCACGCTCGGCCGGTTCGAAGCGGCTCAGCGAGGCGAGCGCGGCGCCGATGTTGAGCAGGACCGCAATGCTGTCCGGATCCACGGCGCGCGCCGCCTCGTACTGCTCGAGCGCGAGCACCGTCTGGCCGCGCTTCTCGTAGATGCAGCCGAGATTGTTGCGCACACGAATGTCCGAGGGCTCCTCGAGCAGCAGCTCGCGGTAGATCTCGATCGCAGCATCCAGATCGCCTTCGCTCTCGCGCACGCGCGCTTCGTGGAAGCGGCGATCGGCGCTGACCGCTTCCGCAATCGGCGCCGGCTCGGGTGCACCCGCCTCCGCACCCGCATCCGCTTCCGGCGTTTCCGCCACGACCGCGGCTCTTTTCCTCGCTCCAGGTTTTCGGCTTGCCATATGATTCAATGATTGCTGATTTCTACCGAATCGCGTACCCAGCCCAGGTACGGTGCGTGGCCTTCGAGCACACCCAGCGAAAGGACCTCGGGCACCTCGTACGGGTGCAGCTCGGCCACGCGCTCGGCCACGCGCGCTACCACCGCTTCCGTCGTCTTCATGATAACGAGTACTTCACTCGCGCGCTCGGTTTCTCCCTGCCAGCGGTAGATCGAGACGACCGGAACCGTGATGTTGCCGCACGCGATTAGTCGTTCTGCGACAAGGGAACCGACGATCGATTCGGCCACCTGCGCGTTCGGCGCCGTCATCAGCAGCACGCGCACGTCGCTCAACTCGCCTCCACCGGCTCGGGCCGCGCTTCCGCGTACAGGGCTTCGATCTCTGCCTGATAATTCTTTTCGACGACGTGCCTCCGCACGCTCAGCTTCGGCGTGATTTCGCCTTTCGTCAGATCGAACTCGCGCGGCAGCACCAGGATTTTTTTCGGCACTTCGTAACGCGCGAGACCCTCCAATCGCCGTTTCACCTCGTCCTCGATCTTGGCGTGAACGGCCGCATTCCGCACCAGCTCGCCGCGATCGGTGGTCGCGATGTTCTGCTGCGCGGCCCAGCTCGCCAGCAGCGCAAAGTCGGGCACGACCAGCAGGATCGGGAACGGGCGCTTGTCTCCGATCATGACCGCATCGGCCACGAACCGGCTCAGCTTGACCGAGTTCTGGATCGGAGCCGGCGCAATGTTTTTACCTCCGGCCGTGACGATCAGGTCCTTCTTGCGATCGGTGATCACCAGGAAATCGTCCTCATCGATGTGGCCGATATCACCGGTGTGAAACCAGCCCTCCGCATCGATCATTTCGCGGGTGGCGTCCGGCTGGTTGTAGTAGCCCTTCATGATCTGCGGCCCCCGCACCAGGATCTCGCCATCGTCGGCGATCGCGATTTCCGTGTTCGGAATCGGCTTGCCGACCGTGCCGAAGCGCATGGCCTCGGTCGTGTTCACGGCGATCACGGGCGAGGTCTCCGTCAGGCCGTAGCCCTCGAGCACGAGGATGCGGGCGCCGAACAGAAATTTGGCGATCTGCACCGGCAGCGGCGCGCCGCCCGAGACGAAGAACTTCAGACGTCCGCCGATGCGCGCGCGCACCTTGCTGAACACCAGCTTGTCCGCGAGCGCATGCTGGATGCGCAAATGCGTGCCGGGGCCGCGCCCGCTCAGGACGGCAGCGGCCCAATCGAGCGCTACCTGGCGAGCCCATAGCACCAGCTTGCGCTTCACGCCGGTCGCGCCCAGGATCGCCGCGTACAGCTTCTCGTAGACGCGCGGT